>JBHBVA010000131.1:0-4574 GCA_041793355.1 Bacteroidota bacterium
CAAAGAAAAGTAAAGTTTAGCACGTGAACCTTTTTGTTGTGCCGGTCGTTTACCTCGCATTATTTCATTAAAACGTAAAAATATGGATTTTTTAGAATTAGCAAAACAACGGTACACCACCAAAGAATATAATCCGCAAGGAATTGTAGATGAATCACTTGTAGAAAAATTAAAAGAGAGCCTTCGGCTGTCGCCCTCGTCTATCAACTCGCAACCTTGGCTGTTTACATTTGTGCAAAGTCCCGAAATGAAAAGCAAGTTGGCGGAGGTATCATTCTTTAATCAGCCCAAAATAGAAGGAGCCAAATTGCTGGTGGTTTTCAGCGTGTTGGATAATTTGCAACTGCTGGAACAACACATTTACAACAATCTGCCCGAAAGTGCCAAAATGTATTACGAACGGGTGCTGAAGCATCAGCCTGAGGAACAAGTGAAGCAATGGCTGTGCCGACAAGTGTATATTTCGCTTGGCTTTTTCCTGTCGGCGTGTGCTGCTTACGGGTTAGACACTACCACGATGGAAGGCATCGACCCTGCTCGTTACGACGAGGTGTTGGAACTTAAGGATTACAAAACACTTTTTGCCGTAGCCGTAGGCAGACGCTCGGAAAGCGATGCCAACCAATTGCACATCACCCCCAAAAGCCGCCGTCCGCAGGCAGAGGTGATACGCACCATCTGACACAGGTATAAAAAAGACGTTTGTGCTTTATAAATAAAAGCCTCTCTATCCGGATTGATAAAGAGGCTTTTTTGTCCCTCCCTGCTGAAAGGATGTTTATTTGTACGCTTGACGTGCCACCGCTTGCGGCGATGCTTTACCGGCTTTGATGAGCGACAGGGCTTTTTGATACGTAGGGTCGTACTGCAAAACAAATTGGAAATAAGCACTTTCGCCAAAGAACGGACGAAGAATATCGCCAATCAGATACTTTTCGATATGCTTGCGGCTCTCGTTGATAAGGTACGGACGCTTGCGGATGCCTTTGGTGTAAGCATAATCCGCCAATCCGTCCACGAGCGGTTGCTGTTGCAGGTGAGCCACCATTGCCTGCCAAGTTTTGAAGCCGTTGAGCTTTTGGCGGTTGCGGTCGATGTACTCCATTGCGTATTCGTAAGCGTGGCGGTCGCCCACTACTTGTATGTAGTAGGAATTTAGCCCCACCGTGTCGCGAGGAACAAACACATCGGGCATAATACCGTCGTTGCCGTGAATGGTTCGTCCTGCCACTGTTTTGAAGGTAGGCACTTTCGAGTTGTGCTTCACGCTGTCCTGATTGTCCATTTCGCCACCCAAAAATCTGTTTAGCAAGTCCTTTCGGTAGTTTTCCTGCTCGCCCATCGTATATTCCTTTTGGATGCATCTGCCCGATGGCGTATAGTAACGTGCCACCGTAAGGCGGAGTGCCGAGCCATCGTTCAGCTCAAACTGCTGCTGCACCAAACCTTTGCCAAAGGTGCGACGCCCCACTACCAAACCTCTGTCGGTATCTTGCATTGCCCCTGCAAAAATTTCGCTGGCAGAAGCACTACCCTCGTCCACCAACACTACCACTTGCTCTTGCTGAAAAGTGCCCGAACCGTTGGAATAATAATCCATTCGTGGAAACATTCGCCCTTCGGTGTACACAATTAGTTGCTTGTTTGCGAAAAACTCGTTGAGCATAGCCTGTGCCGCCTGCATATATCCTCCGGCATTCTGACGGAGGTCCACCATCAAGGTTTTTACCTGCTTTTGCTTAAACTCGGACAAGGCGGTGATGAACTCGTTGTAAGTGGTAGCACCAAACTTATTGATTTTTACGTAGCCGATACCCTTTTCCACCTCAAAAAAAGCATCCACTGTATTCACCGAAATATCGTCCCGCTTTACGCTCATTGTGAGGAGCTTAGGCTTGTTGGCACGGCGAATACCTAACTTTATCACCGAGCCTTTGGGTCCACGCAACTGTTTGAGAACTCGCTCATTGTTGATGCTTTTCCCCACAAACAGGCTGTCGTTTACCATCACTATGCGGTCGCCATTGAGGATGCCGGCAGCTGCCGACGGCCCTCCTGCCACTACGGAAATAACGGTAACCGTGTCGTGCAGAATGGAGAACTGAACGCCAATGCCACTGAAATGCCCTTCCAAATCCTCGTTCACCGCTTCTAAATCCTCGGCAGGAATATACGCCGAATGAGGGTCGAGTTGGTCTATTATCAGCGGAATAGACTCTTCCATAAGTTGCTCGGTATCAATGCTATCTACATAAGTTTCGCCAATGTAGCCAAAGATGGTTGCCAGCTTATTATCCCACTGTCCGCCCGATGGCTTGCCGTAGAACGCATAAAAGTTGCCGATGACAATGCCCACTATCACACTGAGGGCAATCACCAGCGGTAGCCAAATGTAATGACTTTTTGTTCGTTTCATTATTGGATTGTTATACTGAAATGTATCTGTGTAAATCAGTTTCGTTTTTTTAGTCCTTTTCCGCAGGGCTTCACAGCTCCACGCATACCACTTCGATGCCTGCCCGCACAAGCAGGTCGCAACCATCTGCCGTACGATAGCGTTCGTGAAACACCACACGGCGAATGCCAGCCTGCACTATCAGCTTGGCACACTCGATGCAGGGCGACGACGTAACGTACATTGTAGCCCCATCGCTACTGTTGCCCGAACGTGCTACCTTGCTGATGGCATTTGCCTCGGCGTGCAACACATAAGGCTTAGTAAGCCCGGTGGCTTCATCCTCGCACACATTCTCAAATCCGGAAGGCGTACCATTGTAGCCGTCGGATATAATCATCTTGTCTTTCACCAAGATAGCTCCCACTTGCCGACGTACGCAATACGAATTTTCTGCCCATATTGCCGCCATTCGCAGGTAACGCTTATCTAAAAGTAGCTGTTTGCTTTCTATATCATTCATAACCGAAATGCGAACATCTCCGCTATATTTCATTTACAACATTCATACTCACGTGTTTGCCCTTGCAAAGCTCCGCTCGCAAAATTGGGTGCAAAAGTACACAATTAGTTGGAATACAAGTCTTTTTTTCACCATAAAACAATCTCTCGGCAAAAAAGTTGTATTTTCGCAATCGCAAAACCGAGTTACGGACAGAGGAATATTTCATCAAAATAAAAAACAAGATAAAGCACATGGCAATAAGTTATCAAGCCGAGGGGGTAGCTCTGCCACCTATCAAGAAACGACAAGTGAGTCAGTGGATAAAGCAAGTAGCTGAACTTCACCATAAAAAGGTGGGGCAGATACATTACATTTTTTGTGATGATTCCAAAATTTTGGAGGTAAATCAACAGTATTTGCAGCACGATTATTACACCGACATCATCACTTTCGACTACACGGAAGGCGACACCCTTTCGGGCGATATGTTTATCAGTGTGGACACGGTGGCATCCAATGCCGAATTGTTTGCACAAAACTACTTGCGAGAGCTACATCGGGTTATCATTCACGGAGTGTTGCACCTTTGCGGCATCAACGACAAAGGCGAGGGCGAACGTGCCGTGATGGAAGCCCACGAAGAGGAAGCTCTACAACTAATTGATTTTTAGCAGAATGATAGTAGCCACCGACCTTAGCAAACGCTACGGCAATGTGCAAGCTGTAAAAAACATTTCACTTCGGATAGATGCGGGTGAGGTGGTAGGCTTTTTAGGTGCAAACGGAGCTGGAAAATCCACTACAATGAAGCTGTTGGCAGGGGTTATCATTCCTGATGAAGGCGACATCCGCATATTCGGTAATAACCTTGCAGCCAACCCATTAGCTTGCAAACAGAAGATAGGATTTTTGCCCGAAGACAACCCACTTTACACCTCGATGTATGTGTGGGAATATTTGGAGTATGCGGCATCTTTTTATCTACCTCAAAATCAGATAAAAGACGCTGTGGATAACGCCATCGAACTTTGCGGGCTGAAGACGGAATACCGCAAGCGAATAGAGGTGCTATCGCGAGGCAACCGACAACGCGTAGGATTGGCACAAGCCATTGTACACCATCCGCCATTTTTGATGCTGGATGAACCTACTGCCGGACTCGACCCCCATCAACAGGAGGCTTTACTGCAATTCATCACCGACTATGGAAAAGAAAATGCTGTGCTATTCTCCACTCATCATCTATCTGAGGTTGAGTCTGTTGGCACAAGAGCTATTGTTATTCATAACGGTACTATCACCACCGACACACCACTTGGCAAAGAAATGCCAAACATCCGAGAACTATTCAACACACGACAATGAAAATTGTAGCAGACCAACACATTCCATTTTTACAAGGTAACGCAGAGCACTTTGGCGAGGTAGTTTACCTGCCGGGAAAACACATCTCGGCACAACACGTTAGCGATGCCGACGCCCTAATCGTCCGCACCGTAACATCTGTAAATGAGGAGCTTTTAAAGAACTCCAAAGTGAAAATCGTCTGTTCGGCAACTATCGGATTCGACCACATTGACACCGCTTACTGCAAAGCCAATGGTATTCATTGGACAAATGCTCCGGGCTGCAATTCGGGCTCGGTGCAGCAATACATCACTTCTGCTCTTATCA
>JBHBVA010000132.1:0-5873 GCA_041793355.1 Bacteroidota bacterium
ACATACGATATGATGAGTATCATCTATTTTGTGAGGACGCTCAATTACAGCGGAATGAAAAAGGGGGACAGCAAACGAGTTAGCTTTATTTCGGGCGACGACAAGGTTAGTATGCAAGTGATTTACAAAGGCATAACAACAATGGAGGCCAACAACGACAAAAAATATAAGTGCCACCAACTGACGCTTGCCATCACCGACAAAGCTTTTGAAAATGCTAGGGAAGCAATGAACGTATGGCTATCGGCCGATAGTAATTGCTTGCCGATACGTATCGACACTAAGCTGAAACGTGGCGAGGCACGTGCTTTCTTGAAAAGTTACAGCGGTTTGAGAAATTAAAAAAAAAAATCACTGTCCGAAAAAAGCAAGGCAATCTGCCCATTCATTCGGGCGGAAGGTGGCAACTTGGGGAGAGAGCCCTTTTGAAAGGCTACAGTAAAATATTCGCTATCAATGGCTGTGTCATCAAGAATAATCCGTATATTTGCCAACAGAACTCTATATAAAAAACATATATCTTATGAAGCGTGATACCGCTATTTTCGATTTGATTGAAAGAGAGCATCAACGCCAGTTGAAAGGCATTGAGCTAATTGCGTCCGAAAACTTTGTAAGCGACCAAGTGATGGAAGCAATGGGGTCTTATCTGACCAACAAGTATGCCGAAGGCTATCCAGGTAAACGTTACTATGGCGGATGCGAAGTTGTGGACTTAACCGAGCAACTTGCCATCGACCGCTTGAAACAACTTTTCGGAGCCGAATGGGCTAACGTGCAACCACATTCGGGAGCTCAGGCAAATGCCGCTGTGTTTTTGGCCTGCCTCAATCCCGGAGATAAATTCTTGGGGCTCAACCTCTCGCACGGAGGACATCTCTCGCACGGTTCGCCCGTAAACTTTTCGGGGCTGGTATATACCGCCCTTGAATATAATGTGAGGCAAGACACAGAGCAAGTGGACTACGAACAATTAGAAAGCATAGCCCTTGCCGAAAAGCCACGTTTGATTATAGCCGGAGCATCGGCATACTCTCGTGATTGGGATTACGCCCGCATTCGCGAAATTGCGGACAAGATTGGTGCCATCTTCTTGGTGGATATGGCTCATCCTGCCGGACTCATCGCCGCAGGTTTGCTCAACAACCCCGTGAAGCACGCCCACATCGTAACCACTACTACCCACAAAACCTTGCGTGGCCCTCGTGGAGGAGCCATTATGATGGGAAAAGACTTTGAAAACCCTTTCGGAAAAACCACACCTAAGGGCGAAGTGCGAATGATGTCCGCTTTGCTCGATTCAGCGGTTTTTCCGGGTATTCAAGGCGGACCGTTGGAACACGTGATTGCTGCCAAAGCCGTAGCGTTCGGAGAAGCGTTAGACCCCTCGTATGTGGAGTATCAAACGCAAGTGAAAAAGAATGCAAGCGTAATGGCACAGGCTTTCGTGGATAAAGGGTACAAAGTAGTTTCCGGCGGTACGGACAACCACTGTATGTTGATAGACCTGCGTACAAAATTCCCTGAGCTGACAGGAAAAGTAGCCGAGAAGGTGTTGGTAGAAGCAGACATCACAACCAATAAAAATATGGTTCCGTTCGACTCTCGCAGTCCATTCCTCACATCAGGACTTCGTTTCGGCACACCAGCCATCACCACACGTGGAGCAAAAGAACCTTTGATGCAAGAGATTGTGGAAATGATAGATACAGTCCTGTCGAATCCTGAAGATGGCAACGTAATCAAGGCTGTACGCCAAAAAGTGAATGCCACGATGGCCGACTATCCGCTGTTTGCGTGGTAACTTTTTTGAGTAATTTAATATCGGAAGTAGATGCATCTTTAGAGTGGGATGCATCTATTTTTTTTGTTGTTCGGAAGCTGTAAAGGTCTGGCTTCGAAATGGGACAGGGAAAGATTTATGGGCCTCGACACTGGAAAAACAGCGTTCAATCCGGATTACATATTACAAGTAAATTTAGTTTGTTATTTGCGTGTTTGTCAATGCGTTACAATCGTAGGGGCGTATTGCATACGCCCTCATAATCATTCAAAAAACAACCGCAAAGGCATATTGCATTACGCCCCTACGGGTAATCTATTGCGGAATTTGCGTTCGCAAAAGGGCACGTGGAATCGCTTTTGCTTATCTCCGGTAGGAGATATAAAAAAACAACTACAATACCTTGTTTTGAGGTATTGTAGTGTCCCTTAAAAAAAATACAAAGCTCAATGTCATCATTGAGCCTTATTCTTTTAGAAACCCACCCACAAGGGGAGATGTCTCTAACTTCTGTTTCTTGCTTAAAACCTACTGATTAGATTTTTGCAGCAGCTGAATCAACAACAGCAGCAGCTGAATCAACAACAGCAGCAGCAGAGTCAACAACAGCAGTAGCAGCTGAATCTACAACAGCAGCAGCTGAATCTACAGTAGTAGCTGCTTCAGAAGCAGTGTTTTTGCAAGAAGCAAAAGAAATTGCTACAAGAGCAACAGCGAATAATGCAATTTTTTTCATTTTTTTTCTGTTTAAACGGTAAATGAATTTCTAATTTTTTGGATATTCTTATTTCGTGAATAACGGCGACAAAGGTAGAGAGTTTTTCGGATATACAAACTATTCGAGGGTGATTTTTTTTGCCGAAAACGAATATTTTTTTCTCGCCACTCTCTGGGTTTCTAAATTTATTGTTTCTGGTGCAATATTTAACCAAATTATTTGAGAAATAAGATGAAATCACATTTCGTACAAGAAGCGACGAATACTACGTTTGGGCGTTTTTTCGAATGGCGACGGATAAATTTGAATGGCAGAAATAACTTCGTGGCCGGCCAACGACTCGTTAAGCGTTAGTTTATTCTCGTTCATAACGGACGAAAGTTCCTTTTGAGTAACACCTGTGGCATTCATCGCCTCAAAATCGGGATACACCAGTGCTACCAGTTTTCCGTTGCGTTGCACCACAATGCTTTCGCGTACGTAGGGGAGGTTGTTTATCTTCGATTCTATTTCACCGGGAAAAATGTGCTGTCCGTTGGCTCCCAAAATCATCGATTTACTCCGCCCTCTGATTCTGAGGTTGCCGTAAGCATCCACTGTACCCAAATCTCCGGTGCGTAACCATCCGTCTTCGGTGAATGTAGCTTTGGTAGCATCTTCGTTTTTATAGTAGCCCTGCATCACATTACTACCTTTTATTTGTATTTCACCTTCGTTTGTGTCGGGAGCATCCGAGTCGATGCGAATTTGCCAATAGTCGGAAGTCGTTTTTCCGCAGGAAGAAAGTGTGTACTCTTTATTATTATGGTAAGTAGCCAGCGAACCACATTCGGTGAGGCCGTACAGTACCGTGAATGGAAATTTTTGCTTATACAAAAAGCCGGCTACTTCGGGGTTGAGCGAGGCTGTGCCTATTATCACTTCGCGGAAGTTTCCTCCCAGTAGGTCGATGAGTTTTTGTCGCATCTTCGAGAGGATGGTTTTCTCCAAGAACGAAATACTCATAGCAAATTTTACGGTTCGTTTTGCCAATTGGGGTTGTATCTGCTTGCGATAGATTCGTTCCAAAATCAATGGCACGCAAACAATAAGTTTGGGTTTTACCTCCTGCAAGGCAGTTAGCAATACTTTAATGGATGGAATTTTTCCGAGCAGAGTGGTGTGTGCCCCGATGGCTATGGGGTAGAGCAAATCGAACAGGCAGGCAAATGTGTGTGCCATTGGCAAAAAGCTCAATGTTTGCTCGCTGCGGAACAATAGGTTCTGCTGCCGGATGTAACTTATGTTTGCCATCAGATTTTCGCCCGTAAGTATCACCCCTTTGCTGAATCCGGTGGTGCCGGCGGTATAGCTAATCATTGCCGGTTGCTGGTTGTCGATGTGGGCATATTGTACGCACTCTTTGCCAAAGCCGGTGCTGTATTTTTGTTCAAAAGCCTCTTGCAACAAGTGAGTTGCTCTTAGCGGAGCTTCATTTTTTGTTTGATGAAGGCATTTGAGGTCTATCAGCGAATATGTGGCTTGCACGTTAGGTATCTGATTTTCTTCCAGATAGTCCCACACGTAGTCGTTTGTAAACAAGATGGAAGCATCCGAGTGGTGAATGATGTGGATGATATTGTCCACGTGAAAATCCTGCAAGATGGGTACCACCACAGCTCCGTAGGTTACCGTTGCCAAAAAGGTAGCACACCAATGTCGGTTGTTTCGCCCCACGATGGCCACTTTTTCGCCCTGCTTCAAGTTATATTTGGCAAAGATGGAGTGGATATAAGCTATCTCGCGTGCCAGTTCGCCATAGGTGATGGTGTGGCGTTCGGCGTAGTCGGTAAATGCGGGCAAGTCCCAATTCTGTTTCAGACTTTGCTCATATAGCTTCACAAAGTTATCGATGCTTTTATTCATAGCTCTACCAAAATAATTATTATCTGTGCAAAAGTAACGTAAAGTAGGCGAAAAAACAAGTCTGCTACCTATAAATGCCGCATTTTGTGTACTTTTGTCGGAGGAAAAGGGGGCGGAGCAATGAACATCCGCATTCGCTTATCTGTTTTTGACATCGCAAAAGTATTTAGTGAAGAAAGATAATGACAGACAACTCAGTTTTTGAGAATAAAAAAGCAGCCTATTTTACGCTGGGTTGCAAGCTCAATTTTGCCGAAACCTCCGCCATTGGCAGGCAACTATCATCGGTGGGAGTACGCAAAGTGCGTAAGGGAGAAATAGCTGATATATGCGTAATTAATACTTGTTCGGTAACGGAGTTGGCAGATAAAAAGTGCCGGCAAAGCATTCGCAAAATGGTGAAAGAAAATCCCGGTGCTTATGTGATTGTAACGGGTTGTTACGCACAGTTGAAGCCCGATGCCATAGCCGAAATTCCGGGTGTGGACCTCGTGTTGGGGGCACAAGAAAAGCTGGATGTTATTTCGCATTTGGACGAGTTGCGAAAGAAAGACAAAGGCTCGGTGCTTACCACCAAAACCAAAGATATTCGCCTGTTTGTGCCTTCTTGTTCCAAAGACGACAGAACACGTTATTTTTTGAAAGTGCAGGATGGTTGCGACTATTATTGTACTTTTTGTACCATCCCGTTTGCTCGTGGCAGAAGCCGGAACGGCACCATAGCTTCCATCGTGGAACAGGCACGAGAGGTGGCAGCCGATGGCGGGAAAGAAATTGTGCTTACAGGTGTGAATATTGGCGACTTCGGTAAAACAACGGGCGAAACTTTTTTCGACCTTGTGAAGGCTCTGGACGAGGTGGAGGGCATCGAACGTTACCGCATTTCGTCTATCGAACCGAACTTGCTCACCGATGAAATTATCGAATTTGTGGCTCGTTCAAAACGTTTTGCTCCGCACTTTCACATTCCGTTGCAAGCAGGTTCGGACGAGGTATTGAAGCTGATGCACCGTCGCTATGATACTGCTCTTTTCCGGCATAAGGTGCAGAAGATTAAGGAGATAATTCCCGATGCCTTTATCGGGGTGGATGTTATTGTGGGCACTCGTGGCGAAACAGACGAATACTTTGAGGCGGGTCGTCAGTTTATCGAAAGTTTGCCTATCTCGCAGTTGCACGTGTTCACTTATTCGGAGCGTCCGGGTACGTATGCTCTTAAAATAGAAATGGAAGTGCCTCCGAAAGTGAAGCACGAACGTTGTAGGGTTTTGCTGGATATTTCAGACAAAAAATTGAACGAATTTTATCGTTCGCAACAAGGTACGCAACGCAGAATATTGTTTGAAGAAAAAGAAGACGGTAACGTAATGCACGGATTTACAGAGAATTATGTTCGGGTGGAAATTCCCTATGATGCCTTGAAGGTAAATACTGTGGAGGTGCATACTTTGGGTGGATTTAACGAAC
>JBHBVA010000133.1:0-3516 GCA_041793355.1 Bacteroidota bacterium
AGGATAATCCTGCCGACAAGCGACAACAGCTGGTGGTGCTAACCCCCAAAGCAAAAAAAATGCAACAAGATGCTCACAACATTCCCGTTTGTTTGAGCAAACATCTAATAGGTTGTGGCATTGACGAAGATAAAATGTTGTCTTTAATGCCCTTACTTGACGAGTTTATCAGAAAAATGGAGCGTGGGAACAATGACGATGAGGTTGCTTAGAAAATAAGGTTTTGGAACTCGCATCTGCTTTTTTTTCTATCTTTGTGCAGGATTTAGAAATTGCGTGCCATATTTTGCAATGTAGTTATAGATAGATCAACGGATAGAATATGCTCTCCAAACTAAAAAACATACTTTCGAGGCGAAAGCAACAGGCTCAACAAACAGAGGATGTACCTTCTTCACTGTCGGTGAAAAAAGAAAGTCTTTGGCGATATACCGGTTTGTCCATTTTGGACAGATACATTATTCGCAAATTTTTGGGTACGTTTGTTTTTTCCATTGCCTTGATTATTTCCATTGCGGTAGTGTTCGACATCAACGAGCAATTGGACAAATTTATCCGCAACGATGCTCCGCTGAAAGCTGTTGTTTTTCAGTATTATATGAATTTTATTCCGTATTACACAAACCTGTTTAGTGCTTTGTTTGTGTTTATTGCGGTAATATTTTTTACTTCAAAACTGGCAGACAATTCGGAGATAATTGCGATGCTTTCCAGCGGGATGGGCTTCCGCCGACTCATGCGTCCGTATATGATTTCGGCGGGTATTATTGCTCTTTCCACGTTTATTTTGGGTGGTTATATTATCCCTCCGGCCAATGTGCAACGCATCAATTTTCAGAATAAATATATCCGAAATAAAAAAGTGGATATGGCATCGAAGGTGCAAATGATGGTGGAGTCAAACGTAATTGCGTACATTGACCGTTATCACGACCGAGAACGACAAGGTTACAGTTTTTCGCTCGACCAGTTTAAGGGTAACGAGTTGATTTCTCGCCTTACGGCGGAACGCATTGAGTATAAGAATGATTACAATTGGACGGTGTACAACTACACCATTCGGAGCCTGCAAGGTAAGCGTGAAAAAACGCAGACGGGTATGCAGTTGGACACTGTGATAACTATCCAGCCTCAAGATTTTGTGATTTCTCAAAACGATGCCGAGCAAATGACCACTACCGCTCTGGGCAACTACATAGACCGCCAACGGAATAGGGGAGTGGGCAATATCAAAAATTTCGAGATAGAGTATCATAAACGGTTTGCATCAGCTTTTTCGGCATTTATTCTCACCATTATCGGAGCGTCGCTGTCGTCGCGAAAAATCAAGGGTGGAATGGGGATCAATATCGGTGTTGGGCTGTTGCTCAGCGTGTCGTATATTTTGTTTATGACGGTCAGCTCATCTTTTTCGGCATCAGGGTTTGTCAGCCCGATGGTGGCGGTATGGATTCCGAATATTTTGTTCTTCTTTGTGGCGTGGTACTTGTATCGCAAAGCACCGAATTAGAATATTGTTTGGGCATTGAGGAGAGTTTTTTCTGAAAAAATATCAGCGTAAATATTATGCAACATATAGAAAACGATAGCGAATTTGCAGGGTTAAAGGTGAACAAAGGTGTTAGCAACTTGCCGACAGTAAATCCTTATTTGAAAGATTTTAGTCGCTTTCGGCGAAAAATTTATTCCGTAGATGAATATGTGGATGGTATTCTGAAGGGCAATATTACGATGCTCAGCCAAGCCGTAACACTGGTTGAAAGTGCTAAACCCGAACATCAAGAAATTGCCCAACAGGTGATTGAGCGTTGCGTGCCACACTCCGGAAAATCCGTTCGGGTGGGCATTACGGGCGTTCCGGGTGCAGGTAAAAGCACCTCTATTGATGCTTTCGGGTTACATCTGCTCAAGCAGGGGCATAAGTTGGCGGTGTTAGCCATCGACCCCTCCAGCGAAATCACTAAAGGAAGTATTTTGGGCGACAAAACTCGTATGGAGCGTTTAAGCGTTGCCGAAAACGCTTTTATTCGTCCTTCGCCATCGGCAGGCTCGTTGGGTGGAGTGGCACGAAAAACTCGCGAAACTATTATTCTTTGTGAAGCGGCCGGGTTCGATTATATTTTTGTGGAAACGGTAGGTGTCGGTCAGTCCGAAACGGCCGTGCATTCGATGGTCGATTTCTTTCTGCTGATTCAATTGGCAGGTACGGGCGACGAGCTGCAAGGCATCAAACGTGGAATAATGGAAATGGCAGATGGTATTGTTATCAACAAGGCAGATGGTAGTAATGTGGAAAAAGCACAGCTGGCGGCCGCTCATTTCAAGAATGCACTGCACCTGTTCCCAATGCCGGAGTCGGGATGGCGACCCGAAGTGCTGACCTATTCGGGCTACTACGAAATAGGAATTGAGGAAATTTGGGAGATGGTGGGACGTTACATCCGTTTTGTGAACGACAACGGCTATTTCCACCACCGCCGAAACGAGCAAGCAAAATTTTGGATGTACGAAAGTATCAATGAGCAGTTGAAATCGAATTTCTACAACCATCCGCAGGTGGTGGAGGCATTGCAACGCAACGAACAGTTGGTATTGTCGAACAGCATCACCTCGTTTGCCGCAGCCAAAAACGTATTGGATGGTTATTTCAAAAAATAGGCGGAGATGAATACAAACCCCGATAGCAAGCAACTTGTCGATTTTGAGCAAGATAACACCATGAAACGGTGGTACATTCCATTCTCGCACAAGTGGAAGAGTTGGCTCTATGTAGCTCCTGCTATATTACTGTTTATGAGCATATTTTCGATGTTGTATCTGCTGAAAATAGAACGCTTGATTTCGTGGTACACCGTTCCCTATTTAGTGTTGTTTGTGGTGGCTACCATTTGGTTTAAGGCTGTGCGTAAGCATCTTACCGACAATTTGCTGAAACGAAAAGATATGTTTCAAACCGCTTTTGCTTATCCTTTGTTGGTGCAAGGGGGCAAGGTGTTTGCACTTGCCTCTACGGGGCAAAACAGGCACAACGCATCATTTGTAAAACATCAGGCTGCTCTGACCGAAATTACCGCAACAGACGTTGCCAAAATGAAAGTGGGGCGATTCTATCCGCAAGAGGCAGATAATCAATTAGGTATTCTTTGCATCCGCAAATTTTCTATCCGCAGGTGGAATGCTCGCTGGACAGAAAAAGATGTTTTTCCCGTGATGTTGGTAGAAGCTCGTTGGGTAAAAGTAATACAATAGTTTGACCAAAAGGTGTTCAAAATTGGTGAAATATAATTTTGCTAATCCCATATTGCAATTAGTGGGCAAAAGTGCAAACTTCTGCTGGCGGATGGATGAGAAGCCTGTTTTTAATCCAATTTTATTGGGCGGTAGAGGTCGAGTATCGAAAAAAAAATCGTACTTTTGTGGCTCAAAATTAAATCAATAAAGATTTTAGACTTTAACAATAAAAAAGCAATGGTAAATTACAAAGACTTAGGACTTGTGAACACCAAAGAAATGTTC
>JBHBVA010000134.1:0-4760 GCA_041793355.1 Bacteroidota bacterium
GCCGGTGGCGGTAGTTACCACAAAAAAGTCGGCTTCCACCACCGATATAGTTTCTTCCACCTGTTGCCACGACATTCGCAACACATAGTTTTTACTCTTGCGGTTTCGGGCGATAATATCGTATGCTATCTTTTTATCGGATAGCGTTTTGCATCGCCGAAAATGTAAGCTGCTATTTTTCAAGAAGTTGCTTCTTTGCGATGGTAAATGTATTGCGTGATTGATGCTTACATCCTCCACCGCAAAACCGTTGGCAAGCAAGGCATTGATGGTTTTGGAAGTTCCTCTCAAATTGTAAAAGGAGGGAGGAATAATAATCTGTATTTTACTGATTTCTAAACCTCTTGCATAATCGACAAGCAATTGCACAGCTTGGTGCATAGTGGCAAGGGATACATTCTTACGAATAAGTTCAAATCCTCCGAAAGGTGCCGAAAAAGGCGACAACAGGGTGTCGTCCGTCTGCCCCAGTGCCAAAGCCAAACGAGGCTTATCGTTGCGAAACAGCAAATAGTGCAACTCCGTGCATTTGTGTGCATTAAGCTGACAGAAAGCTACGGAGTTGAACACGTGGCAAAGGTTGCTCTGCACCGCCAACCGATATTCATCGGCCGATACTCGTTCGATAGTTGTTTCGCTCGTTTTCATTTAATTGGCACAAAGGTAAGAAAAATTACCATTCAAGCCCCACTATCACCACTCCTTGTGTACGGAGCGTAAAACTATCGGCAAGAGCTTCGTTTAGTGCACCCTGCCACCATTCGGGTAGCTTTTGCCTATGAAGCGGATATTTCAGTCCGTGCGTAGTGATGACTTCATCATCCATTGCAAAAAGAGAAATTTGTTGCCCTGCAAAACACTGAAATTCAGTATCTGCATCCACAGCCACAAACATTCCGTAGTCGGTAAGCATTCGGAATGTGCCTAACTCGGCTTTCACGTAGTGAGCCAAAAGCGTTATGTTCGCCAATGTATGCACTTCGCGTTTTCCTGTTGCTCCCAAAATCGTAATATCTTTTCTGCCCAACCGATTGCAAAATTTCACAGTTTTGGTTAAGTCGTTGGTTTCTTGGTCGGGAAATTGACGGATGATGTGGGCAAATCGCTTGCGATTCTCCTCCGAAACAGAATCACAATCGCCCACTATATAATTGGGAATAAGGTTGGTATGATTTAGCAACTGATTGACTGCTCCGTCGCAACACACCAAAAAAGCGGTATTCTGCAAAACACGCTTCACTAACTCGTTGCGAGGAAATTCGCCATTTGCCAACACTACCGTTTCGGGCTTGAAATCAGCAGTGAGGAGGTTTATTCTTTTCATTGTATTTTTACCTTTTTGCTATTGCTCTCCATCGGAAATACCCCCAAAATGAAGCCCCCAAATATACGACATAAAGCAATGTAGTGGGATACATTTGTTGCTGAAAAAACAAATACACGGACAAAGCATTTGCCGCTATGAGTGGCAACCATTGCTCCACGTAACGAAAAGCAAGCATCCCAATGGCAATGATGCTGAGCGTGGTAACAAGGGCATCGCCCCACGCTACAACACTTTGTTGTGGCACTTGCAACAACAGCCACCACAGCAGGAAGAAAAGTACACCCCCCATTGCAAAAGCAGAAAGTCCGATTTTCCACGTAGCGTGCCGCAATTGCAGAGGTTTAGAGGCCGTTTCGCTATTCCATCGAAACCACGCATACGCTTGAGCAACAATAAAATAGACATTTATCAATGCAAGTGCGTAAAATCGTGCATCAACATATACACCCACATAAAACGCCGACATTAAGATGCCTGCGGGAAACATCGCCTTGTGGGCTTTTAACTCGAAAAAGAGAAAGAGGAAGCCTAAAAGGGCTCCCACTATCTCTTGCCAGTTTTGATATACGAAATCACTCATTATAAGCTATTTGCTTTCTTGTTTTACAGAAATTATTTCTGCTTAGAACTTAAGACTTGCTCCCAGCATAAAATTAGCTTCCGCCTGCGGAAAATATGCCGCTGCACCATCCTCGAACGTGCCGGAAGCTACGTACTTGGTATTGAATACGTTGTTTATCAACAGCGA
Organism: Bacteroidota bacterium; assembly: GCA_041793355.1. Lineage (GTDB taxonomy): Bacteria > Bacteroidota > Bacteroidia > Bacteroidales > Dysgonomonadaceae > UBA1309. Next base: position 2,076 of record JBHBVA010000134.1, read on the forward strand.
CAACGTAACCGATTTGCAGAACTTGCTCGGTAGCAGCTCGTAGGACAAATTGAAATTGGTAACAGAGTAGGCGTCCAACTTGGCGGCACTTTCATCGGTATTGGTCATATACTGTTCGCCTACAAATTTGGTTGTCAAAGCCATATTCATCTGAGGCATCACGCTATAAGCCAGCGTATTGGAGGCAACCACATTGGGCGAAAAAGAGATGTTGGTGTTGCCTATGTTCCGTGTAGCGTTCGCTGTTTCGATATGAAAATCCACATTTTTGTTTCTGCTCAACGAAATATTAGGTTGCCACAGCCATTTGCCCGACAGTGCTACGGTGGCATCTACCTCCACTCCCATCCGATAGCTTTTTCCGCTATTGCTCCGAATGGGATAGCCCTTGTCGTTAAGTCGGCCGGTAAGCACCAATTGGTCTTTGTAAAGCATATAGTACAGATTGGCATTGATGCGTGCCAAGGGCGAAACATATCGCCAACCCAGCTCAAAGTCGTTCAACTTTTCAGGTTTTGGGGCATTTAAGCTATGTTTGTAGCTATTTTTATAGTCGCTTCGGTTTGGTTCTTTTGTAGCTTTGGCATACGATGCGTAAAAACTATTTTGGTGATTGAACAAGAAGCTGACTCCCAGCTTAGGATTGAACAGATGAAAATCCTCGTTTGCCTTGTATTTATCGGCCCGATAGTGCACGTAACGATACTGCACGTCGCCAAACAAGCTCCATCGGGGAGCCATTTGCCAGGATAATTTTACGAATGCGGCACCATCTTTTTTGTAGCCCCAATCCTCATCCAACCGTTCGCGATGCGGCATATTTGCCTCTTGCGACCACACTCGCTCATCGTAGTGAAAACCATCGTATTGGTTGTACGAGTTGCCGAAAATCAGGTCTATATCGCCACGCTGATAGTTCAGCGAGAATGTAGCCCCATAAAAGTCGTTGTCCATCGCATATTGCATTATTTGATGCTTGCCATCGCCGGGCCACGTTTCATACATCTCCCAAAAGCCCTTGCCTTTGGTGTAGTGAAGTGCCGCACTGGATGTCAAGTGGTCCGACCAGCGTTGCACCCAGTGTAACTGTGCGTGGTCTTGCTGATAGTTGTCCGTTTCGTTGTCGTAAAAATGCTTTCGCCCCAACGAGTCGGTGTACATTTCGCCGGACGGATTGAAACGACGATTGCTTTGCAATAAATTTTTATCTATGCCCAAATAAGTGAGTCCGGTCTTTTCTTTTCCCCCGAAAATCAATGCCTTGATAAGTGTATTTTCGTGAGCGTAAGCCCCTTGTAAAAAGTACGACTTCAAATCGGAAGTAGCTCTGTTGCGATAGCCGTCGGAAGCTATCTGCGAAAATCGTCCCGATAACTCAAAGCCGTTGTTGAGCTTGCCCGTAGAAAACTTTACCAAGTGCTTGCGGGTATTATAACTACCCCAATAGTTGTCGATGGTGGCAAAAGGACGCAATGAAACGGCATCCGTTAGCACATTTACGCTGGCTCCGAATGCTCCAGCACCATTGGTAGAGGTACCTACCCCTCGTTGCAACTGAATGTTTTGTGCCGATGCTGCAAAATCGGACAGGTTGTACCAAAAAGTACCTTGCGACTCCGAATCGTTATACGGAATGCCGTTGATAGTTACGTTGGTGCGATAAGTGTCGCTTCCGCGTACCGACAAATGGGTTGCTCCCACCCCGGTTCCATCTTCCGAGAACGACACCACGTTGGGCATCAATCCCAGCAACATCGGAATTTGCAGACCTGCGTTTCGCTTCTGAATTTCCTTCTGCGAAAGATTGGAAAACGTTACAGGCAAGGTTTGCTTAGCCCTCACTGCCGACACCATCACTTCGTCCAAACGGAATGTAGGCACAGAGTCTTGCTCCGATGCACGCAGTGTAAACCATCCGTTTGCCACGATGCACACTGCTCCCATAAAAAATACTTTTTTCATATAACACTATGAATATTAAATAAATAAAGGGGTATTATTTATGGAAAAACAAATAAAAAAAGCCTGCTTTTGCTACCCAAACACGCAAAAACAAGCCACTCAAACACTTTCTTCTGACTTTGCTCCTTTGGCAGCATTATCTGCCCAAGTTCGATGGGTGTAATCTCAGCCGCCAGATTGGTACGGCACCCCTTTGAGATAATGCACAAAGGTAAGCACTTTTGGGCAACGGGCAAATAAATTCGACATAAAAACTCTATTACAGGACCGTTGTGGCGTGAGTTTGCTCAAAATAATCTGCTATCATACTCTTCAAGCAGTTTGCAGGCCGAACACCGTAAGTGTTGTCTGACTTTCTCGACTTCCATCCATTTATGTCAAATGGGATTAATATCCCCGTAACGCTTTCGAGGGAGGACACCGCATACAAATGGGCGACAAGGTAGGTGCCATACAGTTAGGCAATAAGGTGTATCTTGCCTTGGACGACCTCCTGACCTGAGTTCGATTAATAGAATAATACTAACTGATTGGTTTCTATGGCTTTGTGTTTTAAAGCAGGTTTCTTAGGAAGAAAATGATATGCAACGATCCCTGCGATAAGGTTCGTCAAAAAGTTTCCAACAGAACGGTGTATAGAGTGTTCTATTTGACAAATGTTTTTCAATTCACCGTTAACGGTTTCAATGATAGATCTTTTACGAAGGAGAGTCTTGTCAGAGA
>JBHBVA010000135.1:0-3261 GCA_041793355.1 Bacteroidota bacterium
GCCCACGATGTGCAATTTGCGTGCTGCAATGTGGTCTTTTACAAAATAGATGAGAAAGCTGTCGCCCGGTTGCAGATGCAAGCGTTTTGCCGTGTGTTGCGAAATTACCACTTCGTTGTTTCCGCCGTCGGACGGCAACCGCCCTGCAATCAGGTGCCGGTGGATAAAGGTAGTGTCGTAGTCGTTTCCGATGCCTTTCAGCACGATGCCTTGAAAGTCGCTGTGAGTTTTTATCACGCCCGGCGTGGTGATAAATGGTTGTGCGTGTTGCACACCTTGAGTGGAACGGATAATGCGTAAAAGGCTGTCGCTGAATGCTAAAGGTGAGGTCTCAAAGTTGGGCTGATTGTTATAACTTGTGATTTGGAGGTGCGAACCAAAGCCGATAACTTTTTCGCGTACTTGGTGTTTGAAGCCTATCACAATGCACACGGAAAGAATCATGCCCACAATACCGACGGCAACGCCCGCCATCGCAATTCGGATAGAGGTGCCGGAGACGCGTTTGTCCTTTTCGCCTTTAAAATAGAGCCTGCGTGCTAAAAAAAACTCGGTGTTCATTGCTTGCTGCTTGATTATTTTGCCTTTCGGCAACGCAAAGATAAGAGAATATTTGTAAACGCTGCGATAAAAAAACGAAAGCCGTCTTCCCGTTCCGAAGATGGCTTTCGTTTTGGTAGCCTAAGCTTTAGGCTTTAAGGCGGTAGAATTATTCCTCGCTGTACATTGCGTCGATTACATCGGCAAACTTTTCTTCAATTACCCGCCTGCGTAGTTTGAGCGTGTTGGTCAGTTCGCCGTTCTCCATTGTGAAAGGCTGTGCCAACAGGGCAAAACGCTTCACTTTTTCGTACGAGGCAAAATCGATGGTTTGTTGCTCTATGTGATTGGCTATCAGTATGCGTATCTCTTTGTTGTTCACCAAGCTTTTATTGTCGGTGTAGGCAATGTTGTGCCTGTTGGCAAATGCTTGCACGTTATCAAAATTTGGCACAATCAGTGCCGATACAAACTTCCGTTGGTCGGCAATTATTGCAACTTGGTCTATGTACTTGTCTTCCAGAAGTTTTACTTCTATGGCTTGCGGAGCGATGTATTTTCCATTGGCGGTTTTAAACAGGTCTTTGATACGCTCTGTTAATACGATTTCGTTTTTTTCGTTGATGTAGCCCGCATCACCTGTTCGCAGATAGCCATCTTCGGTAAATGCTTCGGCCGTTGCCTCCGGTTTTTTGTAGTAGCCGGACATCAAGGTTTTGCCTTTCACCAAAATCTCGTTGTTTTCGCCGATTTTTACATCCAAATTTTCGAGAATGGTACCCACCGTGCCGAAAGTAAAGTCATTGCCGGTGAAGCACGACACTGTTGCGGTGGTTTCCGTGAGCCCGTAGCCGTAGAGGAGGGGGATGTTTACCGAGTGTAAAAACTCGTTGATGGTGTTCGACAGCGGGGCTCCTGCACACGGGAAAATGTTTCCTCGCTCAATACCGATAACTGTTTTCAGCAGGCGAAACACAGTATTGTTGTACAAAAAGAACTTGACAGATGTGCCAATCGGAGGCTTGATTCCCTTGTTTTTATAGTCGATGTTGTACTTTCTGCCTGTGCGTATTGCGTCGGTGAAAATCCATTTTTTGATGCCCGTACTATTGTCGATAAGCTCTGTTACACCACTATACACTTTCTCCCAAAAGCGAGGAACGCTACACATTATTGTTGGGCGAACCTGCTTTACGGCTTTTTGTATCTCCTTGGGGTCGAGGTTGATAGCTACCGTCATCCCCCTATGGAGGGCAAAATACGTCCACGCTTTTTCAAAAATGTGAGCCAGAGGCAAAAAGCATAGCGACACATCCTTGCGAGAAGTCATAGGCAATCGCACGTCGTGCGAGCGGAAGGTTTCTATAAAGCTGTAATGGTGTAGCACTACACCTTTGGGCTCGCCGGTGGTGCCCGAAGTGTACATTATGCAGGCCATATCGTCTTCGCGAATGGAGTTCATACGCATATTTACAGCCACTTGCGAGTTGGAGTTTTCGCCCATTGCCACAAAGTCGTCAAAGTATATAGATGTTTTGTCCTCCGGATGAAACACTACATTTTGGTCGAAAACCACCAATTTGCGGAGTGTTTTCGACTGCTGTTGCACTTTGTAGGCATTGTTGTACTGAAACTGTTCGCCAACAAATAGTACGTGTATTTCGGCATCGTTTACAATATATTCTACTTGCGACACCGACGATGTGGCATAAATGGGTACCATAATAGCACGGTTGGCGTAAGTGGCGAAATCGGTGTACAGATATTGTCGCATATTTTGCGAATAGATGCCTACACGCTCTTTGGAGGCGATGCCTATTTCGGCCATTGCCCAAGCAGTATTCATCACTCGTTTCGAGAAACGTCTCCACGACACATCCCGCCATTTCTTTTTACTTTTGTCGTAGTAGCTCAAAGCTGGTTTGTCTTTGTACTGTTCGGCACGGCGATGTACAAGTTCGGCCAAATGATGATAGTTCATAATCAATTTTTATTTATGGTAATCACTCTTTTTTCAACCACGCAGGGGTGGCCAGTTTTTTTATTTATCACAAAGTTATGTTATTTTTCTGTAGGATGCAATATCTATCCTGCGGAATATTCATTAGATGGAACAAACAAAAGAGTGAATAATGCTTCGTGTTATACAAAACGAGTCTTTTAGATTGAAAATCAAGAGAAAAGGCTGTGTTTCAGAGTGTTTGCCGATGGGGGGATAATAGATGGGAACGCAACCGTAGATTGGGTTGTGAAAATAAAAGAAAAAGTATCCGATAGCGGATACTCTCCTTTGTATTTAAGATTACTACTACACCAGATGCGAAATCCAATACTCGCGGTCGCCGGGCAAAAGGTCGATAACGGGAATTTCAATCATAGTGTAAGCTCCGGGTTGTTGTTTAAACGATGCACGAGCTACGCATACCAACACCTGTGCCGTAAGAGCCGGGTTATTGATTTTCATCGTAAATTCGAACAACTGGTTTTGCGTTTTTCCCGACACTCCTTTGCGTGTTAGGCTCACGCCGTGTCCCATATCCAGCAGTGCATCTACGCTATCCACCTGCGTTACGTGGGTTTCGTCGTTCACAAAATAGGCATCTGCCTTGATTGCAGCAGCCACATCTTCAAATTTATAACCACTTTCTACCTCTACATACACCATACGGCGATGAATACCCGTGCCTGTGGGAATGGTCATCGACAAGGCAGCCTTCACCC
>JBHBVA010000136.1:0-3308 GCA_041793355.1 Bacteroidota bacterium
CGTACCAATTTTTCGGCACGTTCACGCTCCTGCACCGGTCCAAACGGATTGGCAAAATACGACTTCACCAAGCCTTTTTCCGTTGTAGTACCTTTGGCACGGCGAGCTCCATCTTCAAACACTTGTATGGCTGCATCAATATCACTCATCAAGCTGATTTTTTTGCTTGCCTCAGCATAGTTGTTGGCATATAACATGTAATCGACACGGTACCCTTTCGATATAATTTCGTAAGTAGAAATAGGGATAGTTACACGGGCATTCACCTTATCCGGATTGGTGTAAATACCTCTGTCCAATTGAGCAAAAGCGTAAGTGGGGTCGAGGTCGTCGGTACGCACAAATGCCCCGATTTCTGTTCCGTATGCTTTGATGCTGCCATCTGCTTCAAACTGCAGATACCCCATATCGTCGAAAATTACACGCATATGGCGGATATATTTTTCGTTGAGTGTACGGAATGCCTCCAAACTTTCTGACTTGCCGGCACCGCTGTCGCCCATAATAATGATATTTGCTTCTTTACCATTCTTCAAGGCAATGTTCACCATCGCACCGTGTATAGGCAGGTTACCACGCTCCATTTGCTTGATGTTGTGCAAAGTGAGCATCATTTTTTTCATATAGCCAAAATAGTCCACCTCATCGCAGTAGTTGGCATAACCAATCAAGATGTCATTCTTTTTATCCTTGTAATAGAAAGTACGTTTTTCATCGTAACCATCCTGATAACCAAACACATAAATCAAATCAGGCTTTTTGCCCATATATTCGTCGCTTGTTGCCAGTTCAAACAAGTTGGCAATGCCCAATCCGTGACACATAAAATCCTTGTGGAAATACACGAAAGCCAACAAGTTGCCCACTTTGGCCGGGAACAAAAAGAAATCGTCCTCGTTGAGAATGATGTTTGCCAACGGGTTAGTTTGGTGCTCTTGGAAAATACCATCGCGGGTATTCTTTTTGGTGTACGAAATGTAAGGCGGATTTAACACTACCGTGCTGATGAACGGAATATGTGCCAAGCCTTTATACTCAATGGGGCAGTTCCAACTAACATCATTGAGCATCAAACCGGCATTGGCTCCGGCAATAGTTTGACGATACACTCGGTGATTGTATCCCATCACCGTTTCTTCGGTACGGCGATAGATAGACAAAATCAATTCGTTGAGCAATTGGTTAGCTTGAATGAAACGAACATTTTGCAAACCATCGCCCAACTGGCGGTTACGCACCACCGTTACACGCTCTAAGCGACGCCAGTAGTTGTACAGCAACTCGATAAGCTCGATAAACACGCTCTTGTCTTTGAAAAAAGCAGCATATTTGTTGCTCACTTGCAACATCTCGTCCATATCGCATACAGTGAGCAGTTTGATAGTTTCGATGAGCGAGATAACCAGGTTTTCGTCCGTTTCAAAATCTTCGATAAAGTAATCGTAGATAATTTGATGGTCTTTTTTGGCACGAAATACAAACGACTCCACCACCCGACGAAACGCATAACTACTCAAAACTTTTTGACGATTGTCGCAATACTTCACCGAAAAGTTGATGATTGCACGATCTCTGTTCAACGTAAATTCTTGTAACATACTTTCGTTTATTATTTTAATAAGATTGATTGTATTTAATTTTCACTCGAAATTCTATAGGAATAAAAGTATCAATAACTGAGCCACCAGTACCCTGAGAAACATTGTCAGCGGATATACCGACGCATAGCTTACAGCCGGAGCATCATTATCGCTCACCGAGTTGGCATAAGCCAAAGCCGGAGGGTCTGTCATACTACCTGCCATCAGCCCCATCAGAGTAAAGTAGTTCACTTTCAACCACTTTTTACCAATAAAGCCTATCACAAGCAAAGGTATCACGGTGATGATTACTCCGTAGCCTATCCATCGATAACCTCCCTGATTAACAATGGTGTCCACAAAGTTTTCGCCTGCCCCCAAACCTACACACGCCAAAAAGAAACAAATACCCACCTCACGCAACATCAGGTTGGCACTGATGGTGGTGTAGGTGATGAGTTTGTATTTAGCACCCAGCACGCTCATCAAAATGGCTACGATGAGCGGACCTCCCGCCAAGCCCAACTTCACCGGTTGCGGAATACCGGGAAAAGCAAATGGAATGCTACCCAATAGCACTCCTAAAAAGATGCCGACAAAAATGGGGATAAGGTGTGGCTCGTTGAGCATCCGCAGCTGATTGCCCATAACCTTGATAACATTGTCCACCGACGCTGCATCGCCCACAATCATTATCCGGTCGCCCATCTGCAATTTCAAATTGGGTTGAGCTATCAAATCGGTACCGGCACGGTTGATGCGGGTAATGTTCACACCATAGTTGTTTCGCAAATTCAGTTCTCGCAGGCTTTTGCCGTGAATGCGTGGCTGAGTTACCAATACTCGTTTGGAAATCAGATGTTTGTCCAACGTTTCCCAGTCCTCTTTCTGCATCTCTTCCACCTCTTTTCCCACAAAGGCAATCACAGTGGGGCGATGGGCTGAGGTGGTGATAATCAATATTCTATCCCCCTCCTCCAAAACTGTGGCAGGCGAGGCAATTTCCATCTGTTCGTTTCGATGATGCAATATGCGGGATACAATAAACTTATTACCCGCCAGTAAATCCGCCACTTTCTGAATAGTCATTCCGAATATTGCCGGATTTCTTACTTCCAGCGTGATACGTTCCACGTGCATCTCGTTTGCCGCACCTTGATGCAACTTTTCCGACTCGGCAGACATATTCACCCGAAAGATGTAGCGTATCAGAATAATGGAGCCTATAATGCCCACAATGGCAAGCGGATAGGCTATGGCATACCCCATTGCAATAGTGGCATCGGTGGCGCCGGTGGTGCCATACAAAGTTTCTTGAGCGGCACCCAAACCGGGCGTGTTCGTTACCGCACCGGACATTATACCCACCATTGTGGGCATAGGCAAATCGGTAACAAAATGCAGAATTATGGTAACCGCCACACCAAGCAGTACGGTGCCGGCGGCAAGCATATTCAGCTTCATTCCGCCTTTTTTGAAGGACGACAAAAATCCCGGTCCTACTTGTAAACCAACGGAATAAATGAAGAGAATGAGCCCGAATTCCTTCATAAAGTGCAGCACCTCGTGGTCGATTTTCATACCTAAATGGCCGGCGAAAATGCCTACAAACAATACAAACGTGATACCCAACGAAATACCTTTGATGCGGATTTTGCCAAGCAGAATGCCTCCCGCTATTACCAAAGCAAATAGTAGAATGTTGTGGGCTGTATTCTCCCCAAAAAA
>JBHBVA010000137.1:0-4737 GCA_041793355.1 Bacteroidota bacterium
CGTTCTTTTGAAAAAGCATTGTTGTTGCACACCATTGATGAACAGTGGAAAGAACATCTACGCGAGATGGACGACCTACGTCAGTCGGTACAGAACGCCAGCTACGAGCAAAAAGACCCTCTGTTGATTTACAAATTGGAGTCGTATGGCTTGTTCAAAAATATGGTGGATACGATGAATCGTAAGACTGTGAGTGCCTTGATGCGGGCTCAAATACCGATGCCCGACCCTGAGCAAGTGCGTGCAGCCGAAGAGCAACAACGCACCGATTACAGTAGAATGAGAACGGAAAGAGAGGAAGTGGCATCGCAACCACGCACCAATGCTCCCGCTCAGCCACCACGTCAGGAACCTGTTCGTTCGGACAAAACAGTAGGTAGGAACGACCCTTGCCCTTGTGGTAGTGGCAAAAAGTTTAAGGCTTGCCACGGCAGGTAGGATAAGAATATTTACAATAAAAGAGGCTGTCCGAAAAGTTTTGGACAGCCTCTTTTAACTCAATAATACACAATGTGTTAGTAGATTTTTAAGCACCAATTGTTACCACACATTGCCTTTTTCGATAACTTCCCCCTTTTTACAAATTTACATATAATCCGATGCGAGTGTCGAACGTTCGATAGGTAACATCCTCGTACTGAGAGTAGTGCGTGTTTCGCAGATAGTAATTGGCATCTATGCCAATGTGGAGAGCCTTGCTAAGCGGTACACTTAATTTTGCCCTCAAAAGGTCGAGACGGGCATTCCCTTTGTCGCCTTGTGCATTCAAATACAGAGGATTGGTTGCAGCCATTTGATTTTGAGAATAACCTTTCCACGTGAAAATGTGGTAGCGATATGCCGAAAATTGCAAATTTATGCGGTCGGCGATGTTGAGGTGTGTGTGGCTCTGCAAACTGTAACCGCTCCCCATATTGTAGTTCCGGTCTATCACGCTGTAGTAGTCGGATAGGCTTCCACCCAAAATAATGAGATTGGAATAGAGGCGTTGCTCAATTTTTACGAACGATTGTTGAGGTTGAAAACGGAAGATTGCACCGGGCCCAAGTGATGCCGCTTCAGATATTTTGAAAGGGGTGCTTGTTTCGCCATTAATCACCGGCTCGGAGTCGAAGTAGTTGAAGTGCTGATACAGTCCCACCAACATCTCGTTGTCGCCATCCAGCTCCACATCGTATTTATACAGTTGTGCCATCAAATTAACTTCACTTATCAATGGCTGATTTCCTGAAAGTGAACTTGTAAGACTGAATGTGAAATAATCGAAAGGCTTGGAACAGAAGCTACTGAACGGATTTCCGTATGTGAGGTCGATGTGCAAAAAGGGTGTATGTTCGCCAAAGAAAAAGTGGTTGGCATCGCTCAAATAGCGGTTGCCCAAACCCACACTCAGGCTTATGGGCGTTTGCCGAAAGTTGTGATGCTTGTAGTGCGAGTGCTTTACCCGCCACATATCGCCACTAATCAGCCTGTTGAGCCCTCGTATGGGCGATGCGATGAAGCCCAACACCTCTCTGCCAATGCGTGCCGTACCTTGTTCGCTATCGTCCAGAGCTATCAGCGAAATTCGGTTTGTAACCTCGCCCAATGCCACACCGCCTACAGTGGTGGCAATCCAGTCGTTGAGAGCGGCGGGTTCGCGTTCGGCCATAAACTCCCACATCAAGCTACCGGCTGCCGCATACGGCACGGACTCCCAAAAACTCATTCCGTTGGCTCGTGCTGCATTAAAATATAACCCTCCGTGATAAGGGTGGGCAAAAAGGTTGGTCGAAAATTTGTCGTTGTCCCACACAAAGCCCTGTTTTATATTATCTTTGATGGTATTGATGCTGATATATGCAAAATGTTCGTCAAGAATATAGCGGTCGAAAGCCCATACGCCGGCATTGATAAATGCTGTTTGAAAAGCTGCCCGAAAGGGCTTTTTCTGCATAGGGCGGTGATAAGAATATGCACTGTCGGGTAATGTTTGAGGAGCTTTCAGTCCTACTCGGCTTCCGAACCAAGCAGTATCGGATGCAAATGTAAAATCTCGCTCAATTTCGTCGGCAATAAGCGGAATAGTTGACGAAAGTGCTGTAAATAAGATAAATATACGTAAATGTTTTATCATTGTGATATTTTGTTTAAGGTGTAGAAATTAAAACAACATAATGCCCAGTTCGGCAATAGGTTTGTTTTCGAATTTACTATTCTGACGATAGTAGTTTGCCAAACTGTATCCGACGGAACCGAACAACCCGAACTTTTTGCGAAGCTGATATTCCACGTTGGCACGAGCCTGCAACGAATACATTCGGCTCAGGTGGTAGCTGTTTTCGTGTTCGGAGTTTTCGATATGGGCAAATCCCAAGTCGGCGGACAACGCCCACTTTTTGTTGAGTGGCCAATGGTAGCCGGTTCGATAGAACAACGCTCCCGAAAATTTGTCGTCCAGCCCCCGATAATAGAGCCCTAAACCGATAATGCTGTATAAATGGCGATTCAGAAAGCGAAGTGCCCAATTGACCTTTGTGAGGTTACTGCCCGAAAACATTAACTGCGTGCGAGTGATGGGGCTGATGTTTACTAATCCTATTTTCAGCGAAGTAGTGTCCTGACTGGCATTGATGGCTCCAATCTGTACACCTCGCAGTTTGCTACCTCCTGCCATATTGAAAACGCCAATCTGCACACCCTGCATATTTCGCGAAAAATTGCTGACCCCCAACTGAATACCTCGCATTTCTTTGGATACAATGTTGTTCATTCCCATTTGCAGAAGTCCGTTTCCGTTGAGTGCAATATTGGTGATTGCTACCTGCACGCCACGCACCGTTTGTGTGCCAATGTTTGCCATCGACCCCATCTGCACGCCATAGATATTCCGTCCGTAGTTGAAAAGGGAGGACAATTGCACACCGCTCATCTTCTGCCTGCTCACGTTGCTGATGGCCGAAAGTTGCAACCCTTTCATTTCGCCATAGCTTATGTTGGATAGTGCGTTTATCTGCACACCGTGTACGCCACTGTGGGCTATGTCTAGCAACCCGATAGAAAAGTGGCGAGTGGGAGGGGTACCACTATTGATGGCGACCCTTGCCTGCGGGAAAATGTTCGGCTTCTTTGAGATGCTATCTGCTTGTGATAGAATGTTTTGGGCGACACACAAGCATCCCCAAAGGAGAATTGTTTTCAACTTCATTTATGTGATACGTAACGAAAAAATATAAAATTATTTATCGGATTTATTCTTTGGTATTCAATTTAAATATCTCGAAATCAGAATATTGACGAATATAATCACCTTGCTCATCGTATTTGTGCGAGCAGAGTACAAGGCAGATTGCTCCCGAAGAATAATTTTGCTGCGTTGCCCAAATTCCGGGAGGAATGTGCAACCCTTGCGTAGGGCGATTGAGGGTAACAGTGCGTTCGCCGCTTCCATCGTTTATCACCACCTCGAAACTGCCACTCACGGCAATCAACACCTGATGGCAGTAGCGGTGAGCGTGCGTTCCTCTGCTTTCGCCACTGGGAATATCGTACACAAAAAAGATGCGAGGCAGCTCAAACGGGACTTCCACCAAACTGTTTACGGCAGTGATGCTACCTCGTCGGTCTCGGACTATGGGGAGTTGCATCAGCAAACAGTCGTCAATTTTGCTCTTTTGAGCATTTGCAGTAGCAAATTCTATGTTTGTATTGTATTTATTATCAGATGTTTGATGTTTGGGCAAACGGCAAAATTCTTCAAAGTTGTAAATGTATTCTTCCTCGTTGTACGCCCCCGACGAGAGTACAAGGCATACCGAATTGGTGGAAAAATTCTCCAATGCCCGCCAAGTCATAGCCGGAACGTAAAGAGCTTTGTGCGAGCGGTTTAGGTGAAACGTTTGCTCACGTTCGCCATCGTGCAAAATCACATCAAAACTACCCGAAAGAGCAATAATTACCTCCTGCTGAGTGCGATAGGCGTGTCCTCCACGATATTGTCCGCCCGGAACATCGTACACCCAGTAGGCACGTTGCATAACAAAAGGAAGCTCCTTTTTATTTTCCAAAAAGGAAAGATTTCCCCTATTATCGTTTACCTTCGGTAGGTCAAAAACGTAAGGTTCTTTCCTTGCAGATGCTTCATTATCAGTTACTTTCTCAACCATGGTTTGGGATTTTGTTTGTTCGTTCCGTTCCACAATTGGAAGTGCAATTTGGTTATACCCGAATCGGGGTCGGTAAACACTCGTCCGATGGATTGCCCCGTTTTCACGGATTGCCCTTGACGCACTTGCACATTTTGAATATTGCCGTAGAATGTGTAATAGTTTCCGTGGCGGATAATCACGCAACTATTGAAGCCCGGAAATGCCACAATACGCGACACTTCACCACCGAACACGGCACGAGCATTTGCCCCTGCTTGTGTCTGAATATCAATGCCATTGCTGTTGGTGGTAACGTGCTTGCCCTGATGGTGCATACCAAAACCGGAAACAATGCTGTAACGTCCCGTAACAGGCACTGGCAAACGTCCTTTATTGCTTGCAAAGTTACGCGACAGGCTGTTGTCTATGCTTTTGGCCTCGCTTAACAGTCGCTCCGATTGCTTTTGGTCGGTTTCGGGTTCTGTTGTTTCAGCTTCTTTCGTAACTATTTTATTATCAGGTTGTTGTTTCCTGTTTCTTTGTTCAGATAGTTTGCGATTTCGTTCCTCGCGTTCGGCTTTTTGCTTGGCACGAGCCTCTTCTCGTTCGC
>JBHBVA010000138.1:0-3936 GCA_041793355.1 Bacteroidota bacterium
AAATATTCGCATTGTACGGGTATTATCAGCGAATCGGCTGCCGTGAGGGCATTCACGGTAGTAAGCCCCAGTGATGGCGAACAGTCGATAAGGATAAAGTCATATTGGTCTTTCAGCGGTTGCAACACCATCGCCATTCGCTTTTCTCTATTTTCGAGGTTCAGCATTTCGAGTTCCGCTCCCACCAGATTGATGTGCGAGGGCAATACCTCCAAACGCTCAAACTCTGTTTGGCAGATGGTATCGGGAGCTATTTCTCCGGTGATAAGACACTCGTAAATAGTGTTTTTTACTTGCTTGATGTCCACGCCCAAGCCCGACGATGCGTTGGCCTGCGGGTCGGCATCTACCAACAACACTTTACGCTCCATTGCGGCCAACGATGCCGCTAAGTTGATGCTTGTGGTAGTTTTTCCTACCCCTCCTTTTTGATTAGCAATAGCTATTATTTTCCCCATTGGTAATTTTTATATTCTTCTGTTTCGGGCGACAAATTAAAGCATTCTGTGCCAAAAGTACGTGTTAAATATGCACAACAATTCATTTTTTGTTGAAAACTTTCGAGCCTCTTCCAAAACCCTTTTCCTACAAAAAAGAAACTTCTCTCGAAACACTCCGAGAGAAGCTCTTTTAGCACTGCGTGCAGATTACTCCAAAGTAAGGATGCTTACGCCTTCCAAAATGGAATCGCCTACATTAACATCAATACTTGCTACTTTACCGTCGGCAGGAGCAGGAATATTATTTTCCATCTTCATCGCCTCAAGGATAGCAACTGTTTGTCCTTTCTTCACGGTGTCGCCCACATTTACGTTGATGCCTACCACTACTCCCGGAAGCGGAGATTTCACGGCGTTTTTGCCGGCAGCACCACCCTTGGCTGGAGCTACAGCAGGTGCAGGACTCGCCTTAGGTGTAGCAGCAGGAGCGGTAGCGGCTACCGGACGTGCTACAAACGAAAGTTCTTCTTCCGGATTTACCAGCTCCACATTGTAATTTGTGCCATTCACGGCAACTTCAGCATTGGTAGCATCCTTTTTATTTACGGCAACAATGTATTCTTGCCCGTTGATTCTATATATGAACTGTTTCATAAAAATCGATATTCAATAAAAAAACTTATTTTCTAACTGGTTGACGAAGCATTGCGTTTGCTTTGTCCGCCCAAGGCAAATATTCTTGCGTTGGTCGCTTGATAGTCAGCACGTTGCTTTCTACGTCGTGTTGATGTTGCTCGTCGTATAATCCTAACGCAATGGCTGCCAACACCTCTTTTGGAATGTTTGTATCGCTCATTTTGTTTCTGCTCTTTAGGGTGATTATAGCGGCAAGTTATCGTGCTTTTTAGCAGGATTTTCTTGACGTTTTGTTCGCAATTGTTCCAACGCACGGATGATGCGGAAACGTGTATTTCGTGGCTCAATCACATCATCGATGTAGCCATAGCGAGCTGCATTGTAAGGGTTGCAGAATAGTTTGTTGTATTCATCCTTCTTAGCAGCAGCCACTTCGGCTTTTTTCTCAGGAGTTTCGGCAGCTTTCACTTCCTTAGCATAAAGCACCTCCACGGCACCGTCGGCACCCATCACCGCAATTTCGGCAGTTGGCCAAGCGTAGTTGATGTCGCCACGCAACTGCTTACAGCTCATCACGATATGCGAACCACCGTAAGACTTACGCAACGTTACCGTTACCTTAGGCACAGTGGCCTCGCCGTAAGCGTAAAGCAACTTGGCACCGTGTGTAATCACGCCGCCGTATTCTTGTCCCGTTCCGGGAAGAAAGCCCGGCACGTCCACCAATGTTACCAAAGGAATATTGAAGGCATCGCAAAAACGAACAAAGCGTGCAGCCTTGCGAGAAGCATTGATGTCCAATACACCTGCCATATATTTGGGTTGGTTGGCAACCACACCTACTGACTGACCATTGAAACGGGCAAAACCTACGATGATGTTTTTAGCATAGTTGTTGTGTACTTCAAGGAACTCGCCATTATCTACCACGGCACCAATCACTTCGTACATATCGTACGCTTTGTTTGGATTGTCGGGAATAATTTCGTTCAAGGCATCCTCCATACGGGCAATAGGGTCTGTACATTCTTTGCGAGGAGCCTCCTCACGATTGTTGGAGGGCAAGAAGCCGAACAACTGGCGGATAAGTGCCAAACCTTCGTCTTCGGTAGCCGTAGAGAAGTGAGCCACACCCGACTTGGTAGTGTGTACGCTTGCACCACCCAATTCCTCTTGCGTAACATCTTCGCCTGTAACGGTTTTTACCACCTTAGGACCTGTAAGGAACATATAAGAAGTACCTTCGGTCATCAGCGTAAAGTCCGTAAGGGCAGGCGAATACACTGCACCACCGGCACAGGGTCCGAAAATACCTGAAATTTGAGGTATTACCCCCGATGCCAAAATGTTGCGTTGGAATATTTCGGCATATCCCGCCAAAGCATTCACACCTTCTTGAATACGAGCACCACCCGAGTCGTTGATACCGATAACAGGAGCACCCATTCTCATTGCCATATCCATCACTTTGCAAATCTTCATCGCCAAAGTTTCGGACAACGAACCGCCAATCACGGTGAAGTCTTGAGCAAAAACGTACACCAAACGTCCTTCGATAGTACCGCAACCGATAACCACACCATCGCCCAAGAATTTTTTCTTCTCCATACCAAAGTTGGTACAGCGGTGTTCTACAAACATATCGAACTCTTCGAAACTTCCTTCGTCCAACAAGATGTTGATACGTTCGCGTGCTGTATATTTTCCTTGTGCGTGTTGCTTTTCGATACCGCTTTCGCCACCGCCAAGGCGAGCTTTTGCACGTAGCTCAATTAATTCCTTTACTTTTTCAAGCTGACTCATAATAAACGTGTTATGAAATTCTTTATCTTTTTTCTTCGTCCACAAAAAAGGGGAACAAGTCTGCAACCTCTTGTTGTTCTTCCTTGTTTAACGGAAGTAGTGGGCAACGGACTTGTTCGTGTCTTTTCTCTGAATTATTGTTTTGGAGTTTCGCAAAGCTCTGTCAATACACTTTCGGTGGATTTCGGATGCAAGAATGCAATATCCAAACCTTCTGCTCCGCGACGAGGTGCTTTGTCAATCAGTTGCACACCTTTTGCACTTACCTCAGCCAACGCATTGGCTACACCGTCTTGTATGCAGTATGCAATGTGGTGAATGCCTTCGCCTTTTTTCTCGATGAATTTGGCGATAGTGCTATCGGGGCTTGTAGGCTCCAAAAGCTCGATTTTGGTTTGTCCCACCTTGAAAAAGGCAGTTTTAACCTTTTGGTCCTCAACCACTTCGATGTTGTAGCACTTCAATCCAAGTACTCCCTCGTAGTAAGGCAATGCAGCCTCAATGCTTTTCACTGCAATTCCAAGATGCTCAATGTGAGAAATTTCCATAGACTTTTACAATCTGATTTTTGATTAATAATTTTTACATCGCAAAAATAGTCTTTTCTGATAAGACTGCGAAATTATCTATCAAAAAAAACGCCTATACACCTCGATTTGGAAGCCGGCAACATCGTATTTTCATACCAATGCCCCTCTTTCCCACACTATTTCGGGCAAGAAGGGCATCGCTACTGAAATGCAAACCAACAGCAAGTTTTAAGCGTCGGCAGTACTCCCGTCTAACTCTTCGTAAACAGAGTTGTTGCTTCTAAACTCTCGAACAATCGTTTTCAGCAACTTCACCACTGCTACTTTGTCCGCTTGCTGAGCTGCTTCAAATATTTGTTCCGAAAGCCTATTAATGTCCACGTATGCCATTGCGGGGTCTTTCGAAATCATTATTTTGGTGTGATGCGTAGGCATTGTCTTCGTGTTGTCGCTGAGTAGCTCCTCGTACAATTTTTCGCCCGGACGCAATCCCGTGTACACAATTTCGATGTCCACATTAGGTTCGT
>JBHBVA010000139.1:0-2640 GCA_041793355.1 Bacteroidota bacterium
CAAACACACAATACGGCGTCTACTTCTCTGACGAGGTGAGCAATACCGATGTTGTTTACAACTCAGTGAATATCAGCAATGTGGCTACAAAGGCAAATTCGGCAACGTGGTATATGACTCATCGGAGTTCGCAACCGACAAGTGTGGTAGTAAAAAATAACATCCTGCAAAACAATGCCGGCGGATACGTTTACTGGTTGCGTGCCAATACCTACTTTGCAAACGTAACCTTTGCTTGCAACGGCATCTACACTTCCGGCACCACATTTGCGTCGGCAGGTAGTGCGTTCGCATCGTTCGCCGACTGGCAAGCATCGGCAGGCGAAACAAGCTCGGTAAACGAGGCTGCCCGTTTCCTGTCGGAAAGCTCGTTGGACTTGACTTCCCAAGCTACGTTTGTAGCTCAACCTTTTGCTGACGTAACAACCGACATCAATGGAAATCAACGTAGTGCTACGCAACCTACAATGGGTGCTTACGAATATGCAGAGGCGGTGATGCCCGAAATGCACGAACATTATCCGATGGTGGAAAATATTACACCGCAATCGGCAACGCTTCGAGCCAAACTCACCGAAAACGGACGATTGTTTACTCTGCTGAAAAAGGCTGATGAACAGTTGCCTACCGTGCAAGATTTGCTCGGCACCGAACCGAAAAACTTAGCCAAAAACGTAGAGCAAAGTATCCTGTTTACAACATTGAAGGCGAATAGTCAGTACAAAATTTACTATTTGCTGCAAAGTTTGAAGGGCGAAACATCCGCAGTTCGCAGCACGGAAACATTTACCACACGCTTCGTGGATACGCAGGTTTCCACTTTCGAGCAAGTTGTGCAGACAGACGAAAACAGCTTTACCGATGGCACTGCACGCTTTCAGGCATTTACCATTACCGAAATGGCGGGAGCAGAAAGCACATCGGCAAAGGTGGCTACCGTGCAGGGCGGACAAACGGCAAGCATTGCTTTAACCAATACGGTGGAAGGATTAAACCTTACGGGATTCTTTATTAAAAATGCCTCTGATGTGCACTTGCGTGGCGAACGACAAGATGGGACGTTTACTAACACTCTTGTTATCAGTAAGTTCTCCGACTGGCAGTTTGTCC
Source organism: Bacteroidota bacterium (assembly GCA_041793355.1). GTDB lineage: Bacteria > Bacteroidota > Bacteroidia > Bacteroidales > Dysgonomonadaceae > UBA1309. The sequence goes on from JBHBVA010000139.1 coordinate 1,111, forward strand.
GTCTGAATAATTTGGGCAAAGTCGTGAAGGTGCATTTCGAAGCCTCGCAACAGCCCTTCAGCATCGACAACTTTTCGGGTACACCCTTGCCGCTGATTGCTACGTTGGTAGCCGGTAAAACGCAATTGCAGGCCAACGAAACCACAACACTTGTTGCCGATGTGAGCGGAGGGGTAAGACCTTATGTTTTTGAGTGGACACCTACACCCGATGGGCAAACAGGTGCAAGCATAGATATTGCACCGGCTTACTCTACAATGTATTATCTCACGGTAACGGATGCCGATGGCAATAAGCAAGAATTGTCGCAATTGGTGAAGGTGGATGTAGCACCCGCAGAGCTGACATTTGAAAGCTTTCCGCTGCAAAACGAATCGTATTGGAAGGGCAATACAGACGGAACACACCATCGTTACGAGGGTGGATTTGAATTTTCGCAATACGTAGCTTATGGCGGAAGTTATTGGGGCGGTATCAGCTATTCCAACAAAACAAACTTCAGCGAAGCCGGAGGATTGAACGAACAATGGACATCGGCAACCGGAGCAGGAGCCGATGGGTCGGCCAACTACGGAGTGTTGTACACAATGGGTACTCGCACCGAAATAGCCAATCTGGGTACTCCCACTGTACTAAAAGGTATGCGTGTTACCAACAACACGTATGCCCTTACGTCGATGAAAAATGGCGATACTTTTGCCAAGAAGTTTGGAGGTGCCACAGGCAACGATGCCGATTGGTTTAAGCTCACCATAAAAGGGTTCAACGGAACCACGCCCACAGGAAGTATCGACTTTTATTTGGCGGATTTCCGCTTTGCGGACAATAGCAAAGATTATATTGTGGAGGATTGGCGGTTTGTGGACCTGACATCGCTCGGCGAAGTTACTAAAGTTCAATTCACTTTAAGCTCCTCCGATACAGGTGCTTACGGAATGAATACCCCTGCTTATGTGTGCATCGATAACTTTAATATGGCCGATACTACCACCGGTTTGACAGGCAACAAAGCCGAACAATTGCACGTGAAGTATCTTGCCGATAAAGAAATCAGCGTAAATGAGAGCGGTGTGTTAAAGGTTTTTGCAACCGATGGTAAGCAGGTTTATGGCGATAGCCGCTATCAAGCCCACACTGCCGTTTCGTTGCAACATCTTGCGGCGGGAGTGTATGTTGTAACACTCAACAACCACACGGCACGCATCGTGGTAAAATAAATTAACGCAAACGGACCTTATCTGTACGTAGAAAGCGTTCTCTCGTATTCGGGAGGACGCTTTTTTATCGGAAGAAGACACCCCTTTAGAAGAAAAAATGTTAAAACACTGTTAAACGTCAGGTCAAATTTGGCCCGACGTTTTTTTTTTTTGCTTTGCACGCCGTTTCTAAAAAAAGCTCCCCCTGCGGGGAAAGATAAGACAATCGGCACAAACGAGTTAATTCACAGTAATTCAATCAATTATTTCTTGTATGTATGTAAAGCAAGCAAAAGAAAACTACATCCCACCAAAAGCAACAGGTGAGGAAAAA
>JBHBVA010000140.1:0-4058 GCA_041793355.1 Bacteroidota bacterium
CCGGGATTTTCACCCGATTCCCTATTAAGCTAAATAATTAGCACCAAAGTCGGGACAAAAGTAGCTTTTTCCCCGGTACACACCTACCGGTTTTGCGTTTTTTAACTACACAGTATTAAAACCCGCCCAAAAGAAACTATATATCAGTTTGCACAAAGCTTTGAACAAAAAAAGATGTAATGAGAAGAGTAAGCGACAAAAAAACTTGTCAAACTATTGCGAGTATGCAAATAATGCACTACCTTTGCCCCCGAAAATAAGATGGTGGTCTTAGCTCAGTTGGTTAGAGCGTCGGATTGTGGTTCCGAAGGTCGCCGGTTCGAGCCCGGTATTCCACCCAACGATAATAAATCCAAGCAGATAGCATTCAGGCTTCCGCTTGGATTTTTTGCTTTCAATATATCGGCACGAAAAGTTTGTTGCATCCGGCGGATATTACTACTTTTGTGGCACACTTTTCGGGTGCCACCGAAAAGCCTTAAATATGTAAATCAATAAAAACAAAGATATAACTATGTCTTTCAGCAGCTTATCCAATCCTATTTTCGAGAAAGCCATTCTCGATTATCACGTTTACGACAACGTAGATGCCCCCATCAACAACCCTTTTCAGTTTCAAACCATCGAGTATTTTCTATACTTGAAAAACTGGATTGACACCGTACAGTGGCACTTAGAGGATATTATTCGCGACCCGCAAATAGACCCTGTAGAGGCATTAGCTATCAAACGCCGCATCGACAAGTCGAATCAGGAGCGTACAGATATGGTGGAAATGATTGACAGCTATTTTTTAGACAAATACAAGGAAATCAAACCATTGGCTAATGCCAAAATCAACACCGAAAGCCCTGCTTGGGCAGTGGACAGATTGTCTATTTTGGCTCTGAAAATTTACCACATGCACCAAGAGGTTATCCGAGAAGATGCCGATGAGGCTCACAAACAAGCCTGCCAAAAGAAATTGGACGTGCTACTGGAGCAGAAGAAAGACCTTTCGAGTGCCATAGACGAGCTGCTCGCCGACATCGAAAAAGGGGAAAAATACATGAAAGTGTACAAGCAAATGAAGATGTACAACGACCCCAATTTGAACCCTATCTTGTACGTGGGAGGCAAGAAATAAAACAAATGGCAAAGGTACTGCTAACGAGATTGTCGGCATTTGGCGACGTAGCAATGTTGGTGCCGGTAGTTTGGTCGGTGGCACGTGCGTATCCGCAGGATGAGTTTGTGGTGCTTACACGTAGTGCCTTTGCCCCTCTTTTTCAATCGCTTGGGGGAAATATTTCGGTCAAAACCTTTGATGCCGGAGGCAAACATCGAGGCTTTCGGGGACTTTTGAGGCTTACCAAAGAAATTCGCAGCGAACAATTTACGCACTTTGCCGATGTACACGATGTGTTACGGAGCAAGGTGCTTCGCTTTTTGTTGCGATGCAACGGATTAAAGACCAAGCATATACACAAAGGACGTGCGGAAAAGAAACGGATGCTCCGCACCAAGCAGACCGCACCGCCGCTAACGCATACGGTAGAACGCTATCGGGCCGTATTGCAGGCATTGGGCTTCCCTTTTGAGATAAGTTTTCGGGGAATTTTTGCCGATAAGCACCCGCATTTTTCGCAGTTGGGCAGCTTTGCACCACAGACCAACCAACGCCGTATAGGCATCGCTCCATTTGCAAAACATCAGGGGAAAATTTATCCTCTGCCACAAATGGAAGAAGTGATTAAGATATTGAACAACAAAGGAATTACAATATTTTTATTCGGCGGAAAAGGTGATGAAGAAAAGGTGCTGCACACTTGGGCAGACAAGTACCCCAACGCACACTCGGTAGTGGGGAAGTTATCTCTAAAAGAGGAACTTATGCTTATCTATTCGCTTTCGGTGCTTCTTTCGATGGATTCTGCCAATATGCACCTCGCTACATTGGTGGGTACACCTGTGGTTTCTGTTTGGGGAGCAACACATCCCTCGTTGGGCTTTTCGCCCTACGGGCAAGGTTGCGAAAACATCATCCAGACACCCCTTGACTGCCGCCCCTGTTCGGTATTCGGTAATGCTCCGTGCGTTCGCAAAGGCGATGAATACGCTTGTTTACGGCAAATTTCGCCACAGACAATAGTGGATAAGGTGGCTCGTTTTTTCTAAAACGGATTTTTTTTCGTACCTTTGCCATCCAAAATTAAGAAAAAAATGAGTTCGAAACGCATTTTATACATCACACAAGAAATTTTTCCGTATCTGCCGGAGTCGAGCATTGCCAACACAAGCCGGTTTCTACCACAAGCCATTCAGGAGAAGGGTTGCGAAATTCGCACCTTTATGCCGCGTTTTGGCAATGTGAACGAGCGTCGCAACCAGCTTCACGAGGTAATCCGACTATCGGGAATGAATTTGATTATCGACGACACAGACCATCCGCTTATCATTAAGGTGGCATCTATCCAATCTGCCCGGATGCAGATATACTTCATTGATAACGAGGATTTTTTCCTCCGAAAAGGGCTCACCGAAGACGAAGACGGCACACCTTTTGCCGACAACGATGAGCGTAGCATATTTTTCGTGCGGGGAGTAATGGAAACAATGAAGAAGCTGCGTTGGGTGCCCGATGTGATACACTGCCACGGCTGGATGACGGCAATTGTGCCGTTGCTCATCAAAACGGCTTATGCGGACGACCCTTGTTTCAAGCACTCGAAAGTGGTGTATTCGCTATACGAAAACGAGATGAAAGGCGAGCTGGATGAGCGTTTCTCCGAAAAGCTGTTGCTGGACGGCGTTTCGCCTGAGGATGTGGAGGCTGTGAAGGGCAAAACCGACTTTATAAAGCTTACGGACTTTGCCATTAAATATGCCGATGGCATCATTCAGTCGGATGCCAATATCTCGCCCGAAACACTGAAACTGGCACAGGAGAGTGGCAAACCGTTTTTGGGCTTCAACCCCGAATTTAAAGACTGGGCAAGCGAAATTCACGAGTTCTACAGCCGGGTTTGATGCGAATGTAATTTTCACAATGTTTTGAATATAAAGAAAGTTCAAGATGATGGTTGATGCAACCTCATTTTGAACTTTTCTTCTTACTTTAATTTACTTGATATATGCAGAAAGTATTTGAGCACGCAATGAAAGTGCGAAGTTATGAACTTGATGCACAGGGCGTTGTAAACAATGCCAATTATATGCACTACTTTGAAGTGGCTCGCCACGAGATGATGGAGGCCTGCGGGCTTTCGTTCGGGAAGCTGACCGACGAAGGCATATTCCCGATGGTGCGACGTGCCAACATTCAGTACAAGCACTCGCTCCGCGACCACGACTTATTTGTGTGCCGCATCCGCATTCAGCGCGAGGGGGTGCGTTACATCTTTTTGCAAGAGATTATCAAAACCTCCGATAATCGCTTGTGTGCAAAGGCCGAAATAGAGGTGGCCTGCTTGGTGAAAGGGAAAGTAGCTCCACCCGAAATTTTTGACAATGCTTTTGCCCAATACATCGAGTGGAGATAAAAAGTGCTGCGATTGCTCTTGCGGGATATTACTCCCCCCCCACAAGTAAATCTTGTAATCTTTTACACCCTCAGGTGCATTTTGTTCGGCTCTTGGCAGATAGTCGAGCCCCGTAAGCGTTTGCACGCTGCCCAAATCTATCACGATAACATGCGGCAGCTTTTTTAATTTGCCCCCTCTAAAAAGTTACCATTGTGAGTTGAAGTTGCCTTCAATAAATTTATACCGTTCGCAAAGATAGCAGAAAGTCCGGGAGCAAACATCTTCGGACATTAAAGTGAACGGGTATGGCAAATTATTGACAGCCCATATTGTAGGATAACCTTTTCACAAACAATAATTGGCCCTGCCGAACATCGGCTTTTTCACAAACAATAATTGGCTTTGCCGAGCATCGACCTTTTCACAAACAATAATTGGCTTTGCCGAGCATCGACCTTTTCACAAACAATAATTGGCCTTACCGAACATCGGCCTTTTCACAAACAATAATTAGCCTTACCGAATATCGGCTTTTTCACAAACAATAATTGGCTC
>JBHBVA010000141.1:0-6202 GCA_041793355.1 Bacteroidota bacterium
ATATTTTGGAGCCACCGAAAACCCACGCGAAAGCATCACCGTTCGGTTTTGATTGAAAGCAATAGGCACTCCGCCACCCACCGAGTTGGTGTATGCCGTAGCCAGGTCGGTAGAAACTTGCTGCTGCAACAATTCTTTCGGGATAACGCTCGTTACTTGCGGATTTTCGATATTCAGCAAAGGCAATCGCGACGAAGTGGTACTTTCACGCTTAATTGCTTTTTCACCACTTCCCAACACCACAATTTCTTCTATATCGGAGGATATTTCTTCTAACTGCACGTTCATCTCCAACACATTCTTACCTCGCAAATGCACCCTTGCATATTTTTCCGGCAATCCGTCAAAGTGCACTTTCAATGTATATTTTCCCTGTGGCAGATGCATTAAGTGATACATTCCCCGTTCATCCGACAACACCGATTTATCCAACTCCACAATTTGCACTTTAGCTCCGGCTAAAGGCTTACCCTCCGGAGAAACAATACAGCCACGCACCCGTGCTTGTGGCTCGCGATGCGACGCAGATTTCGCCATTTGCAACGGCAAAAACAACAAAACAAACATTGCAAGCACCTGACCTGCAAATAGTTTAATCCAGCTTTTCATACTTTTCTTCAAAAAAACTTTTGGTATTATAATAATGTAATTTTGCTACTGCTCTGCAAGCCATAAAAAGATATGACCTTTTACACTCGCAAAAGCGGATGCAAAGGAATAAAGATTCCGTCCTCTATACAATCACCCCCAAAAGGTATTTTAAGGGGCTTTTTCGCCCTAAAATCACAATTTGTTGGTATTGGAAGCATTCTAACATCCGAAAAAATATCGGCAAAGACACTTGACAATCACGAAAAAAGATACTACCTTTGCACCCCGATTGTCAATAGGCAGAAAAGTAGCTCGTAAAAATAACAGACGGCTCGCCTCAGACACATAACCCTGTTAAATTATTATTTATACAGATGTACGTTATCGTAAACATTCAGGGACAACAATTCAAAGTAGAAAAAGGTCAAAAATTGTTTGTCCACAAACTTGCCGCAGAGCAAGGCTCAACAGTAGATGCCACCGAAGTTCTTTTGGTGGATAACAACGGTGCTGTAACCGTAGGTGCTCCTTTTGTAGAAGGTGCAAAAGTAGTGTTGGAAGTAGGTTCGATGGTAAAAGGCGACAAAGTGCTGGTTTTCCACAAAAAACGTCGCAAAGGCTACCGCAAATTGAACGGTCATCGCCAACAGTTTACAGAAGTAACAGTTAAAGACATTATCGCTTAATCATTTTTATTTAAAGAAAGGGACAAAAACATGGCACACAAGAAAGGTGTAGGTAGTTCGAAGAACGGTCGCGAGTCGGAAAGTAAACGATTGGGCGTGAAGCACTTTGGTGGTGAGGTAGTAAAAGCCGGAAACATCATCGTTCGCCAACGTGGAACAGTTCACCATCCCGGCACAAACGTAGGTATCGGTAAAGACCATACGTTGTATGCCCTCGTAGATGGTACAGTAACCTTTATCCGCAAGAAAGACAACCGTTCTTTCGTAGCGGTGCAACCATTGGTAGAGGCGTAAACCTCTGCCGAATAAGTAAAGGATAGGAGCAAAACTAAGGTTCTGCTCCTATTTTTTTTCAAATAAATCCATCACTTTTCTTTCTCTTTCACTTGGCAAGAAAAACACACAATACCCCTAATTGTCAGCCATTTAAAAACAAAGCACATCCCCAAAAGTAATTAAAACCGCAATAAAAAATACCTATTTCAAGGTATTGTAAGGCTCAATTATTCGCCGTTACTTTGCACCATCAAAATCATAAAAAAGTAACACTAATGGCAAATATTGGAATATTCTACGGCTCAAGCACCGGAAACACGGAAGCAGCCGCTAACAAAATCGCCAAAGCATTGGCAGGAAACGATGTTCAGTTGTTCGATGTATCTAACGCAGCAGCCGACTTTGCAGCTTTCGATGTCCTACTTTTCGGAACATCTACTTGGGGATTAGGCGACTTGCAGGACGATTGGGATAGCTTTGTGGGCGAAGTAAAAGGAGCCGACTTGTCCGGTAAAAAAGTAGCTTTGTTCGGCATGGGCGACTCTTCTTCTTACTCCGATACTTTCTGCGATGGAATTTCCAAAATATATGAAGCCGTGCAAGGTACCGGTGCCACAATCATCGGTCGCACTTCCACCGAAGGTTATTCGTTCGACAGCTCCGAATCGGTTATCGACGGCGAGTTTGCCGGGTTGCCTTTGGACGAGGACAACGAAAGCGACCTCACCGACCAACGTATTGCTTTGTGGGTGGAACAATTGAAAAAAGAAATTTAGTATCCATCTGATGCACAGATAGTTTTAAGTTCCCTTCCGATAGGTTTTGTATTGTATGCAAATATTTTCGCACCACATATACGAGTTTAAAAAAGGAGTCAGAGATATGATACTCTGCACCTTACCCGGCGAAAAAGAAGCAGAGGTAAAACGCAAACTCGAACGCAACGATATTTGCTATATGATAACCAAGCTGAAGAACGGAAACATCAACGTCTTTTTCGGGAAAGAAGAATGCCTGATAGTAGCCAAACATCTGTGCCTCAATAAGCCGCTGAACCAATTAACTCCCGAAGAGGATTTTATGCTGGGGGTACTACTCGGCTACAGTGTGAGCGAGCAGTGTCGCCGGTATTGCAAAACTTGTTTGCGGCAAAAGAAACAAAATGACGCTATACTCAGTTTTTAATAATCATTTCTATTGATAGTTTTTTTAGTTGATCATCAAACCCTCTGCGAAGCGATTTCGAGGAGGGTTTCCTTTTGTCCGCCCAAAATCATCTGCCGTAAAAGGCATATTCCATACGGTTTATCGCAAAAGGCTGTATTGAGTACGGCATTTTTTTACTATCTTTGTAGAATCTTATCAATCACCCTTTTGTATTGATAATTAGATACATAACTAATTTTTATAACGATTTTTCCCAATAAAAGAATAAGAGATGAACAACTGGTTTGAATGTAAAGTAAGCTACGAAAAAGAGATAGAAGCAGGTATGCCCAAAAAAAGTTTCTGAAGCGTATTTGGTGGATGCCCTCTCGTTCACGGAAGCCGAAGCCCGTATTATTGAGGAGATGAAGCCATTTATCAGTGGTGAGTTTACTATCGCCAACATCAAGCGTGCCAAACTTGCCGAAATATTCTTCAACGACGACCCCGAAGCCGATAAGTACTATCGGGTGAAAATCAATTACATATCGTTGGACGAAAAGAGTGTTGCAGAAAAGCGTACAGCTGCAAATATGCTTGCCCAAGCAAAGGATTTTGAAAATGCGTTGGAAGTAGTACAAAAAGGAATGACAAGCACATTGGGCGAATTTGAAATTGCATCCATCGCCGAAACGATGTTGATGGATGTTTATCCCTATTCTACGGACAGTCAAATAGAGTAAAACCATCTGAAAATGAGCAATATTGCCAAACAGCTGCAAATGGTGAAAGCCACAATTCCCGATGGCGTACAACTGGTGGCTGTTTCTAAGTTTCATCCGTCGGAAAGCATTTTGCAAGCATACGAGGCTGGGCAACGAGCTTTTGGCGAGAGCAAGCAGCAGGAACTTATAAAAAAGCAACCCTCTCTACCTCAGGATATTGAGTGGCACTTTATAGGGCATCTGCAAACTAACAAAGTGAAAGGAGTAGTGCCATACGTACACACCATTCACAGCGTAGATAGTGAACGATTGTTGCTTGAGATAGAAAAGCAAGCTCGCTCGTTGGGGCGGAAAATAAACTGCCTGCTGGAAGTACATATCGCCCGGGAAGAACAGAAATACGGATTTTCGATGGAGCAGTGCACCGAGATGCTGAGTAGGCTTGCATGGCAAGACTTTGAGGGGGTGCAACTTGTCGGCGTGATGGGAATGGCAACTTACACCGAAGACGAAGAGCAAATTCGCAACGAGTTCCGCTCACTTCACACATTTTTCAATACATTGAAGCAACGCTTTTTTACGGATAAGGCTTATTTTCAGCACATTTCGATGGGAATGTCCGGCGACTACCCAATTGCCATCGACGAGGGAAGTACCATTGTTCGCATAGGCACTTCCATTTTCGGTAGTCGTACGTATTAAATAAAATAACCTTGCTCTCCGCAAAAGAGCAAATACATTGTTAATCAATATCTTGCAGCTATGAATATACAGCAATTAGAGTACATTGTGGCAGTGGATACATATCGCCATTTTGCCAAAGCAGCAGAAGCCTCATTCGTTACGCAACCCACTTTGAGTATGATGATACAAAAGTTGGAAGAGGAATTAGGCGTGAAGATTTTTGACCGAGGGCAACAACCTGTGCAACCGACTCCCATCGGTACGCTTATCATCAATCAGGCACGTATCATTGTTTCGCAAGTGAAGCAAGTGAAAAATATCGTGGACGAAGAAAAAGGCGTGTTGCAAGGAAGTTTGCGGATGGGTGTAATCCCCACCATAGCTCCTTACTTGCTGCCGGAACTTATTCGCCTGCACAACCTTAGCAACAATGAAGTGGAACTGGTAATTGAAGAAGCTACCACCGACCAGATATTGGAAAAACTGATTGCCGGCACTTTGGATGTCGGGCTGTTAGCAACTCCGCTGAACAACGACCGCCTGCGTGAGCATCCAATTTACTACGAGCGTTTTTTTGCATACGTTTCGCCCGAAGAAACATCTTTATATGCCAAACGTGAGCTTTCGGAAGAGGATTTAAACATCAACCGCTTGTGGTTGCTTACGGACACTCATTGCCTTAAAAATCAAATACTTAAATTGTGCAACTTGCGTCGTAAACGGAATGTTCACACTCTGCTTTCGTACGAAGCTGGAAGCATTGCCACTCTGGTGAACATCGTGGACAACAACAGCGGATTGACTATTATTCCGGAGATGGCATTACGCCATTTGAACGAACGGCAACAGCAAAATGTGCGTCCGTTGAAGAGCCCTGTACCTGTGCGGGAAGTAAGTTTGGTTACTCGCAAGGAGTTTTTACGCGAGCGAATGTTGGACATCCTCACACAAGAAATTCGAGCAGCCGTTCCGCAGGATATGCTTTCTAAAAACCTGAAGGAAAACGTGTTGGCTGCGGTATGAATAACGAAAATGTATTAAAAAAGCAGTCTGTATTGGTAGATGCCTTGCGTTTTCCACTGATTATCATCGTAATATTTATACACGTGCTACCGGACTGTTATGTTACCCCTACGTTGGAGCTATCTGTTCACAATGGCTATATTTATTTATCCGAAATTATATCGCACGTATGGGGACAGGCTGCCGTACCGTGTTTTTTCCTTTTTTCGGGGTGGTACGCTTTCTATAGTAAAAAAGCACCTAAGTTAATAGGGGGGGGTAAAAATAAATTTATTACTAAAATAACCAAATCCTTATTTTTTCCTTATATCTTGTGGAATGCACTGTATTTCTTGTTATTAGCGGCATACGGCTGTGTGTCAAATTATTTTAATAATGTAGCTCTACACTTCTCCGCAGGAACGATAATAAATGACTTGTTATCAGCTTTTTACCCTCAACCGATAAATTACCCTTTATGGTATTTGAGGGACCTTATCGGAATGAATCTCCTTGTGCCGTTATTCTTCTTTGTTTTTCGCAAATTTGGTAAATGGAGCATTCTTCTACTATTAACACTCTACTTTTCTGGTGTCGAAAATCCTATTCAAGGTTTCTCCATTACGGCTCTGACATTTTTTGGAATAGGGGGATATTTGGGAACACAGCAAATCAGCCTGCTGAAGGTAAACTCTGTTCCTAAGTTCTGTACTATCATTCCCTTTGTAGTAGGTACTATGCTATTGCCTTTTTTCAATCAAAACCCTTTGTACCATTATCTTTCTCGCCCTTATATTCTGGTGGTAATTATGGTGTTGCTACAAACAACCACGTATATACACTCCCGTTGGGAGAGGATAATACACTTCTTTAAGGGAATGAGTCGCACGGTGTTTTTTATTTACGCCACCCATACTATGCTCATTATCAATTGGGTAAAAGGTGCCTTTAGCAAAATTGCATGGTTTTCAAGTGATTGGGGGCTACTTGTAGGCTATTTTGGAATAGGCTTTGCGACCTTAGGTGTATCACTCCTGTTGTATTACGTAGTAAACAAGCTGTTCCCCAACTTTTTACGATTATCAATGGGTG
>JBHBVA010000142.1:0-5364 GCA_041793355.1 Bacteroidota bacterium
ATCCACCATATTTTTGAACAAGCCATACGACTCCAATTTGTAAATCAACAGAGGGTCTTTTTGCTCGTAGCTGGCGTTTTGTACCGACTGACGGAGGTCGTCCATCTCGCGTAGATGTTCTTTCCACTGTTCATCAATGGTGTGCAACAACAATGCTTTTTCAAAAGAACGGATTAAGTCTTTCGATTCGGTTTCGTATGCTGTTTTCAAATTGCACGAGATGTTGTAAACACGTTTACCATCCGTTACCGGAATGAGGATATTTTCGTACAAAGCACTTTGATTTTCATACACTTGCTTCACAACCGGATTAACGGTTTCAGCCATTTTGTCCATTCTCGCTTTGAAGTTTTCCATCACCACGGCATAGGTGCGTTCGATGAGTTGGTCCTCTTTTTGCGATTTAAATTCATCTTCCGTGAAAGGTAGTTGCACCAATGTTACTCGGAACATCTCCAGCATTAACCCTTCGTAATCTTGAGCTTCGGCATATTGCGAAACGATGGATGCAACTGTATCATACAGCATATTGGCAATGTCTATGCCGATGCGTTCGCCCATCAGTGCGTGGCGACGACGTTTGTAAATCACTTCACGTTGCGAGTTCATTACATCGTCGTACTCCAACAAGCGTTTACGGATACCAAAGTTATTTTCTTCCACTTTCTTTTGAGCCCGTTCTACCGATTTGCTCAACATATTGTGTTCCAACATTTCGCCCTCTTTGAAACCCATTTTGTCCATTAGCCCGGCAATGCGGTCGGTGGCAAACAAACGCATCAAGTTGTCTTCTAACGATACAAAGAATACGGATGAACCTACATCTCCCTGACGACCCGAACGTCCACGTAGCTGTCTGTCCACGCGACGTGATTCGTGCCTTTCGGTACCGATAATTGCCAAACCACCGGCCTCCTTCACTTCGGGAGTGAGTTTAATGTCTGTACCACGTCCTGCCATATTGGTGGCGATGGTTACCGTACCTGGCTGACCTGCCAAAGCTACAATTTCCGCTTCTTTTTGGTGGAGCTTGGCATTCAGAACGTTGTGCTTAATTTTTCGCAGAGTAAGCATTCTGCTCAACAGTTCCGAAATTTCCACAGAAGTAGTACCTACCAAAACAGGGCGTCCCTTGGCAATCATATCTTCCACTTCGGCAATTACGGCTGAATATTTTTCACGAGCCGTTTTGTAGATGCGGTCGTTCATATCGTTGCGTGCAATGGGACGATTGGTAGGAATCACCACAACATCCAGCTTGTAGATGTCCCACAGCTCGCCTGCCTCCGTTTCGGCAGTACCTGTCATTCCCGACAGTTTGTTGTACATACGGAAGTAGTTTTGCAACGTGATGGTAGCAAAGGTTTGCGTAGCAGCTTCTACTTTTACCCGTTCCTTAGCTTCGATGGCTTGGTGCAGTCCGTCCGAATAACGACGACCATCCATAATGCGTCCGGTTTGTTCATCTACAATCATCACCTTGTTGTCCATCACCACGTATTGGTCGTCTTTTTCGAACAAAGCGTATGCTTTAAGTAGCTGATTAACAGTATGTACACGTTCGGCCTTCACGGAATAGTTTTGCAGTAGCAAGTCTTTCTGTTCCGTTTTTTCGGCATCGTTAAGAGCTTGGTTATCAAGCTCTGCCAACTGCGATGCAATATCGGGTAGCACAAAGAATTGGGGGTCGTCGGTGTTACCTGTTAGCAAGTCTATCCCTTTTTCCGTTAGTTCGATACTATTATTTTTCTCGTCAATTACGAAATACAATTCATCCGTTACGATGTGCATATTCCGCATTTGGTCTTGCATATAATAGTTCTCGGTATTTTGCATAGCCGACTTCACTCCGGGTTCGCTCAAAAATTTGATGAGTGGTTTATTTTTTGGCAAACCTTTGAACGAGCGGAATAGTAGCAATGCTCCCTCTTCTTGCACTTTTTTGTCGTCGGAGGCTAATTTAATTTTAGCTTCTGCCAACAATTTGGTACACAACTCTCTTTGCGTTTTTACCAGCATTTCCACACGGGGTCGGTATTCATCAAATAGTTGCACTTCGCCACGAGCCACAGGGCCGGAGATGATAAGCGGAGTTCGAGCATCGTCAATCAGCACCGAGTCCACTTCGTCCACGATAGCGTAGTTGTGTCCGCGTTGCACCAAGTCGTTCGGAGTGTTCGACATATTGTCGCGGAGGTAGTCGAAACCAAACTCGTTGTTCGTACCGAACGTAATATCAGCCATATACGCTCTGCGACGTTCTTCCGTGTTGGGTTGATGTTTGTCTATACAATCCACCGAAAGTCCGTGAAACATATACAAGGGACCCATCCATTCCGAGTCCCGTTTTGCCAAATAGTCGTTCACTGTAACTACGTGTACACCATTGCCTGTCAGTGCGTTAAGAAACACAGGAAGGGTTGCTACCAAAGTTTTTCCCTCGCCGGTTGCCATTTCGGCAATTTTGCCTTTGTGCAACACCACGCCACCGAACAACTGCACATCATAGTGCACCATATTCCATTTCACTTCGTTGCCACCGGCCATCCAACTGTTTTTATAGATAGCCTTGTCGCCTTCTATGCGAACAAAGTCTTGCGTAACAGATAGTTGTCTGTCAAAGTCGGTAGCATCTACTACTATTTCGTCGTTTTCGGTGAAGCGACGTCCGGTATCTTTTACGATGGCAAACACATCAGGCAGAACCTCATCCAAAATAACCTCGTATTTTGCAACAATTTCCTTTTCCAGTTTGTCCACCTCTGCCCACGCTTCCTCGCGTTGGTCTATTTCTAATGTTTCGATATGCTTTTTCAGCTCGGTAATTCTACCTCTTTCGTCAGCCACATAGTCTTGAATACGTTGACGAATTTCTGCTGTTTTGGCACGTAAATCATTGTCTGTCAGCTCCTCTATGGCAGGATAGGCTGCCTTGATTTTTTCCACATAGGGGTTAATTTCTTTCAAATCCCGCTGTGATTTATTTCCGAACAGTTTGCTCAAAAAATCAATAAATCCCATAATCTTTATTTTAATCCTCTTTTTGTTTTCTTGAAAAATAGATACTTCTACACTCGATATTAACTTATTGAATATCAATGTTTAATTAATTCAGGCAACACACTGCCCGATGCGGCATTAGGCGAGCGTATTCGCAAAGTATATGCTACGGATGGAGCAATTTCGCGAGCGTTTATTTCTCGATATACCTTTTGTGGACGGACGTTGTATCCGAAAAAGAAAATCGGAGCCCGCACCGTTGCATTCCGTTCACGAAAATCGGGTTGTGGGGTAGTGGTATTCTCGTCCACTATGCGTGTCCCCGATTGTAGTCGTAATAGCAAGTCGCCGATGTTTTTTTTGTGTAGTCCCTCCCTTACGTCCGACCAATTGCTATTCTCGGCGAAATTTGAAGATGTTACCACATCCTGCACACCGGTAAATTGCTCTACAAACTCGGCAGACTTGTTCTGTATTTCCTTTATATTGAGGTTCTTACGCTCAATAAGTTTGCGGTCTAAAAAAATCTGGTTGTTGAAAAATCCTTCCACCCATTGTTCTTTGCCATATTCTGCCATCAGCATCATATTCAGCAAAGATGTACATCGGTTCGGATAGAAGATAGTACCACCTTCGGTAGCCCTATTTTTAGGCTCTTCCTGCAAAAAGTAACCTGTTGAGGTAACGAATATAAGTGCGTTTTGTAGCCCGACAGTTTTGTCCACTACCTCAAAAAACTGCCCCAACGTTCTATCCAAACGATAGTAAGCATCTTGTGTTTCCAGCGGAGAAAGTTTGTTTGCAACTTGCGGAGCATTGCCCAAGTAGAATGTCAGCGACAAAAAGTCGGGCATCGAGCGACTACCCAAAGCGGCCTCTTTTATCAACGATGTAGCCATATTGACCACCTCATCGTTCACGAGAGGAGTTTTCTTTAATGCAAGATAGGGCGATTTTTCCGACCCAAAAGTGTGATTGAAAGTGTAAAACGTACCTCCGTCGTAAGGCAGAAGCTTGTACTTGTCAATGGAGAGCAACGGACGCCAACTGAGATTTTTTATGCGCTTGTCCAGTGCCGATGCACTGCTGTTGATACGTTCGGAAATCCACTCGGTTGGATTGTATCTGCTTGATGACAACCACTTTCCGGAGAAATCGTCTATCCAAAGAGCTGTGCCGTCGGTGTGTCCTATACTCAATAGAGCTTGGTATGCTTCGGGGGCAACAGCATACACGTTGGCTTTGCCTTGTGAAGCTACCTTTAACTCGTCTGCCAATGTGGAGGTGTACAATGCAGAGGTAGTTAATCGAGTGGCGGATGTTACATTTTCGTCGTGTAAAATGGAAACAATCTGATGTTTGTTTCGCAAAAACTTCTGCGGAGCATCTATTCCCGTGAGGCTCGGATTGGCTCCTGTGTGGATGGTGGCAATGGCTGATGCCGTGTTTACGTTCACAAAATCGAAACGCATATTTTGATACATCAACCCGTTGTTTTTTAGTCTTTTAAAACCATTCTCGCTAAAATTATCCTCAAAAAGTTCCAAATAATCTCCTCGTAACTGGTCTATGGTGATGCCTATCACAAGGCGAGGCGTACCGGCTACATTTATTTGTGCCTGCACGCTACTAATCACCAAAACGGCTACCAGCGAAGTTATTATTCTTATCACGAATCTACTTTTCGTACTTTATTTATTATCAGTTTATTACCTTTTTGCTTGTGCGAAAAAACATCCCCGAACGTAACATCAAGGTTGCCACAAAAGGGTAAAATGCCCACTCAAATGTTTGAGGCAAACACCACTCTGCCAGCAAAAAGAATGCCAACAGAACTGCAAAGTTAAAAAAATGGTAGTAACGCAGAAAATCTGGACGTTTTTTTATGAAAAACAGAGTTGCCGCAACCAAATGCAACGGATTTAGCCATACATAGTTCCAGTTGGGAAGCATACACGGGTGGATAGAAAAAAACATTAAAAACGTTAGCACCACACCCGCCAATCCGTAGATGCTAAATAGCAGAGTATCAAATATTCTACCGATAATAAGAGCTTTATTCTTTTTCCATTCGATAGCCGAAAGTAATAAAGCCAAAGCCAAAACCAACAGGCTTACCACCATTGGCGACCAAATATTGGTTTCCTCCTCAGCGAACTGTATGGGAGTAAGCAACTGACGTTCTTCTCCTATCAGGGTGATGTGAGTTTGACTACTGTTTTCTATGAGTGTATTTTGCAGCGTAAGATGCAGATATTTAGGTAAAAACAGCATCTGTCTTACATCGGTTTCTCGGTCGGCATCGCGTCCTACCAGAATATTTACCCCAAAGCGAGTCCAGGGATAACCTTGAAGCATCTCATC
>JBHBVA010000143.1:0-3894 GCA_041793355.1 Bacteroidota bacterium
ACACCTACCTCGCCCTGACAACCTACCTCAGCACCCGAAATAGAGGCATTGTGCTTGGCTATGCTTCCGAAAAGACCTGCCGTAGCCAAAGCCCGAATGATGCGGCGGTCGTCGAAATCGTGGTTTTGCTTTAAGTGATACAACACTGCCGGCACAATTCCACACGAGCCACAAGTGGGGGCCGTAACGATACGTCCGCCGGAAGCATTCTCCTCCGACACGGCCAAAGCGTAAGAATAGATAAGCGAACGGCTTTTGAGCGAGCCTTGATAGCCTTTGGACTTGACAAAAAACGACGAGGCTTTGCGTTGCAAGCCCAATCCTCCGGGCAGTACGCCCTCTTCCACCAGTCCGCGTTGAATGGCCTGCATCATCACATCCCACACCTCCGCCAAATAGTCGAATACTTCTTTGCCCTCCACTTCCTGCACGTATTCCCAATAGCTGAGCCCTCGCTCTCCGCAATATTTTTGGATGGCATCCATATTCGTAAGGGGGTAAATATGGGTTTCGCCTACGGAACGCCCCTCTTCGGCGAGGTCTCCTCCGCCCACGCTGTACACGGTCCAAAGGTCGGTCCATTCACCGGCATCGTTTTTCCGCTCAAAGCTCATCCCGTTAGGGTGAAAGGGCAGAAACACTTCCGGTTTCCAAACTATCTCTACCGTTGCCGGCGATAGTTCGTCCTCTATGGCAGCATCGGTCAAGTGCCCTTTGCCTGTTGCGGCCAAACTTCCGTACAGCGTTACTCGAAACGCTTCTGCCGGGTGGTCGCCCAAATAAATTCGGCAAGCCCGACGAGGTCCCATCGTGTGGCTACTGGATGGCCCGCTACCTATTTTGTATATTCTACGAATTGATTCCATTGATAGTTTTTTTTTTGTTGATATTGATACAATATGAATTTATCCTACGCAGTTGCAGGATGATTATTTTATTTCGGAAAGATACCCGGCCATTTCGGTTTGTATCTTCTTGGCTTCCGCACGAGCGGCTTCCGCAAAATCCGTTCCACCGGAGGCGAAAATAATTCCACGTGAGGAATTGACAAGCAGACCACATTCGTCGGTCATACCATAGCGAACCACCTCAGCCAAACTGCCTCCTTGGGCTCCAACTCCGGGTACCAGCAGGAAGTGTTTGGGTGCTATTTTTCGAATATCCTCGAACATTTTTCCTTGCGTGGCACCTACCACGTACATCATTTGTTCGTCTGAAGCCCACTGTTGCGACTTGCGGAGTACACTCTCGAACAAACGTTCGCCCTCAGCATTGGGCAGCAATTGAAAATCGGACGAGCCTTTATTGGACGTGAGAGCCAATAAAATCACCCATTTGCCCTCGTATTTCAGGAAGGGAGTTACGCTGTCTTCCCCCATATACGGAGCTACCGTAATAGCATTGGCTTTCAGGTGTTTGAAAGCTGATGCGGCGTAACGTTCGGCTGTGTTGCCAATATCTCCGCGTTTGGCATCGAGAATGATGAATTGGTCGGGATATTTGGTGCGAATGTACTCGATTGTTTTTTCCAAAGCTATTATACCGCTGATGCCCTCCCCCTCGTAAAAGGCGGCATTGGGCTTGTATGCTACGCAATAGGGAGCTGTGGCATCTATTATCGCTTTGTTAAAAGTGAAAATAGGGTCATCCTCGCCCTGCAGATGCTCCGGTATTTTAGCAAGGTCGGTATCTAAGCCCACACACAAGAAAGATTGCTTGCGACGTATGTTGTCGATGAGTTGCTGCTTGGTCATAACAGTATTTCGATATAATTCAAAAAAAATATTCTACAATCCGTTTTCTTTCAGTCGTTCGGTGTTTTCAGCGATGATGAGTTTGTCTATCACATCTTGGATGTCGCCACTCATAAAGGCAGACAAGTTGTAGATGGTATAATTGATGCGGTGGTCGGTGATACGCCCTTGCGGATAGTTGTAGGTGCGAATTTTTGCCGAGCGGTCGCCTGTGGATACCATCGTTTTGCGTTTGGACGAGATAGCTGCCAGATGCTCCTGCATCTTCATATCGTAGAGCCGCGTGCGGAGCATTTGCAACGCCATCTCGCGGTTGGCCAACTGCGAACGCGACACTTGGCACTGTATCATTATCCCCGTGGGCTTGTGAGTAAGCTGCACTTTGGTTTCTACCTTGTTCACATTCTGTCCGCCGGCTCCGCTCGAACGTGCTGTTTGATACTCCAAATCGGCCGGATTGATTTCTACATCCACTTCTTCGGCTTCGGGCAAAACGGCTACCGATGCCGCTGAGGTATGCACCCGCCCCTGCGTTTCGGTGGCAGGCACACGTTGCACCCGGTGTACACCACTTTCGTATTTGAGCGTACCATACACGTTGTCGCCCGACACGGTGAAGATAATTTCTTTGAAACCACCTGCCGTGCCTTCGCTACTGCTGGTAACCTCCATTGTCCAACCCTTGCTTTCGCAATACTTCACATACATTCGGTACAAGTCGCCGGCAAATATGGCAGCTTCATCGCCACCTGTTCCTCCGCGAATTTCCACGATGGCATTTTTGTCGTCCTCTGGGTCTTTGGGTACGAGCAACATTTTTATCTCTTCTTCCAAAACAGGAAGACGCTGGGTACAACGCTCCAACTCCTCCTTTGCCATATCTCGGAGTTCGGGGTCGCTCTCTGCATCGAGGATGAGTTTTGCCTCATCGATGCCCTCTAATGTTAGTTTATATTCCTTTCGGGCGTTGGATATTTTCTCCAACTCGCTATATTCCTTATTCAACTTTACGTAACGCTTCATGTCGGCAATCACCGCAGGGTCGGTAATAAGCGTACCAATCTCCTCGAAGCGGAGCTGCAAGCCGTCCAGTTTTTCTAACAATGAAGTTTCTGACATATAAATCTTTATTTCTGTTTTTTCGTGGGCAAAGGTACGAAAAATATTGAGGTGAGCGAACAGGTAACTTTCTTGATTTTTTCTTAACAAAAACATTGAAGTAGTTTCAATTTTAATTCATATCTTTGCCTACAAATACAAAAACGACTATAACTATTATGACAAAATTTCACTTATCAAAGGTGGCCTTCACCATTTTGTTGCTATTAACCAGCATCCGGCTAATAGCGGAGGACCAAAGCGTTTCTTATACTTTTGGAGAGCATTTAAGTGCAAACACAACAAAATCCAATTACCCTTTGAATGAACGCATTTTGCTGACAGCAAACAACAAAGATGGCGGAACTGCTCCGCAGTACTATCACAACACTGACTCGACCAAACGTAGCCTTCGTATCTACAAAAGCAATACATTCATTCTCACCCCGCTGAATGGAACGGCAATTAAATCGGTGGTAATTGAATCCTTAAGTGCATCATATACACCAAAACTCTCCTACACAATAGACGATGAAACAGCGGGAAAAACAGCTACTGTAACAAACAAAATATTTTACACTATTTCGGACCTCACGGCAACCAAACGAATAGTGTTCAGAAATAATCTCGAAGCAACGAATACCCAACTCCGTATGTACAAAATTACCGTTACTTACGCCGTGTTGGATGACGGCGAGGCAAATGACCTTATTGACAGCGAGGGCTTTGTAGGCGGATACACAGCGGAACAACTATCCCCCCTGAAAACTTTATATGCCGATTACCGGCAGGATAATACAAACGCCACTATCAAACAAAACTTAATAAATGAAATTTACACTTTGCGGAAAGCTCCTCAAATCACATTCGACGCAGGACGTTTCTACCGCATCACCAACGTTGCCGACAACAACGTACTGTACGCCGACTATTCGAACAGCAACGTGGCCTCCCGTCCCGATTCGGATGCAAGCCAAGTGAGTGAATTTTGGAAAGTAACATCCGTGAATGGAGAAACCACTATCACCAACCCCAACACGAA
>JBHBVA010000144.1:0-4215 GCA_041793355.1 Bacteroidota bacterium
AACTGCAAGTGCGAAAGATAATCGTAAACGGAAGTCATCTCCTCATTCACGATGATGCTTATGCTTTGGGCATTGTTTTGTAAAAATATATCTATCAGACGTTTAATCATTGGTTCGCCATTAAGGGGAACAAGCGGTTTGGGCTGTTTCACCCCCTCTTGTGCCAACCGCGAACCTTCGCCTGCTGCTATTATTGCGTAATTCATCTACTTTTTAATTCTATTCTCTCTGTGCCTATTTTGGGGACGCAAAGGTACTACTTTTTTCATTTCGCAGACGTATTATCACCAAAAATAGTTCGTATACGAACTATTTTTGGTATCTCCACGTTCCGGAAAACAAAGTATTTATTGAGCAAATAGTTCCACGTAAATCCCACTAAAATGGAAACTAAGAACTTTACAATCAGGAATATATCGTCCGAGACACTCTCTAAAAACGTGAAATACTGCGGGTTGGCTTTTGCCCATTCTGTAAGATGGATAGTTCCCTGCCAATTGAGCAGCAAACTGCCCAACCACACCACTGCAAATTTGAGAATGACGTGCCATTTTTTCACCCCCATTGCCTTGAATGTCCAATTATAGTTGAGGATGAAATTTACCACCCCTCCACACACCACACCCAAAAGTGTAGCGTATCCGTAGTGCATCCCCAATCTGAAAAGGAGCCACGAGGCGATGAAGTCGGTTGCCCCCGATATATTGGAGGTCAGTTGGGCTCTGAAAAAGGTGAAAAAGCCACCTCCGTTCCAAAACTTATTGCCCAAGTTCCGCAAGGCTTGTTTCATCTACAAATCGGTGTCTTCCTTAGTCAAATCGACTGTTTCATCCCGCTGATTTCCTTTGTCAAAGAACATCTTTTTCAGCGGATTGGCATAGGCTTCCCGGTGTTGTTTCCGCTTGCGGAAAATATCGACAGCCATATAAATGGCATTGCGAAACGAGGCTTCCGATGCTTGATTTTTGCCGGCAATGTCGTATGCCGTGCCGTGGTCGGGCGACGTGCGAACGATAGGCAATCCGGCCGTAAAGTTCACTCCCTCGTCCATCGCAAGCGTTTTGAACGGAATTAACCCTTGGTCGTGATACATCGCCACCACACCGTCGAAATGACGATACATTTCGGCTCCGAAAAAGCCATCTGACGGGTAGGGTCCGAAAGCCAACACTTTGGCACGTTCAGCCTCCTGCATAGCAGGAATGATTATTTCCGCCTCTTCACTACCGAGCAAACCGTTTTCGCCGGCGTGGGGATTGAGCGACAAAACGGCAATGCGTGGACGACGAATGCCAAAGTCTTGCTGCAAGCTGTGCTGAAAGGCAAGTAAAGTGTTTTTCACCTTTTCCACCGTGAGCGATGCCGACACTTCCGACAGGGCAACGTGTCCCGTAACCAAAGCTACACGGAGTGTATCCTTTACCAAAATCATCAAGGACTTGGCATTTTCGTCGGCAAACTTATTCTCCAAATACTCGGTGTGTCCTACAAATTGAAAATCAGTACGTTGTATATTATGTTTGTTGATAGGAGCCGTTACCAGCACATCTATCAATCCCTCTTTGAGGTCTGCCGTAGCTCGTTCTAAAGCAGCGAATGCAGCCTCGCCGGCAACGGCTGTACTTTTTCCCATCTCCACCGGCAAATCCTCGCCTACACAATTGAGAATATTGAGCTTGCCTGCCATAGCGTCGGAAGCGTGATTGACTATGTTGTAAGGCATCGGAGGCAAATCCATCGTTTTGCGGTGAATCCCTGCCACCTTAGATGAACCATACAACGTGATGACGTAATCTTCGGCAACACGTGTGTCGCTGAATGTTTTCAAAATCACCTCGTAGCTAATGCCGTTGAGGTCGCCGTGGGTAATTCCCACTCGTATAAGGTTTGTGCCCATATTGATTGATTTCTATCGTGTTTATCAAAACAAACACCTGTAAAACAATTATTTACAAATTATTCGGTTTCTACTTTTTTTACATTGGCAAGCATTCCGCAAGCCGCAAAAATATCTTCTCCCCGCGATGACCGAATGGTACACGTAAGCCCCTTGCTTGTCAGATAGTCGCGGAAGCGTGTCATTTTTTCGTTGCTCGATGTACGGAGTTTTACGTTTGGGATGGCGTGGAAACGAATCAGATTCATTCTGCAATCCAATCCCCGCAGCAGTTTCAGCACCTCATCGGCATAACGCAAAGAGTCGTTCGTGTTGTGAAACATTATGTATTCAAACGACAAACGGCGTTGTCTTGACCAATCGTACTGACGCAACAACTGAATTACATCGGCAATGGGGAATGCCTTTTCGGCAGGCATTATTTGTAGCCGTTCTTCAGCAATGGGATTGTGCAAGCTGATAGCTAAATGTACATCCGTTTCGTCCAAAAAGCGTTTCAGCTTTGGGGTAACACCTGTGGTTGAGAGGGTTATCCGTTTCGGACTCCAGCCTAATCCGTAATCAGCCGTCAGTATCTCGATGGTTTTCTTTACGCACTCGTAGTTGTCCAGCGGTTCGCCCATCCCCATAAAAACGAGGTTGGTAAGCCTGTCCGATTCCTCCACCGAAAGCACCTGGTTGATAATATCGGCTGTGGACAGATGTCCGTTGAAGCCTTGCTTGCCCGTCATACAAAACAGACAATTGAATTTGCACCCCACTTGCGACGATACACACAACGTTGCACGGTCGTCTTCGGGAATCATCACCGCTTCCACCGTTTGCTTACTTCCGATGGGGAACAAATACTTTACCGTGCCATCCGCAGAGCAGGCTCGCTCCGTAGGTGTCTGCCTACCAATACAATAACTCTCCGCCAGCTTGGTTCGTGCAACCAGCGAAAGGTTGGTCATTTCGTCGATGGAGGTAATTTTTTTCCGATACAACCATTGAGCCATCTGTTTGCCTGCAAACTTCGGCATCCCCTGTTGGATTGCTACGTCCTCCAATTCTTTCAATGTAAGCCCTATCAAAGGCTTTTTTTCGCTTGTGGGGGATATATTTTTCTCTCTTTCGATAGCGATGTGTGTTACTCCGTTTTGTTGGGCATTCATTTCAATTGCCGATAATTGTTGATATTTATGCGGACAAAGGTACAAAATAAATTCCAAAAGAGCTATTTCTCTAAACTGTCTGAGAAATAGCTCCTTAGTTCTTATAAATTGGAGGTGGAGATGTTACTCTTCCCCCTCTTTCATGTTATGGAATACGTTTTGCACGTCGTCATCGTCCTCAAATTTTTCCAAAAGTTTTTCTATTTGAGCCCGCTGTTCGGCATTTAACTCCTTTTGGTCGTTGGGGATGCGTTCAAATTCCGCACTGTGGATTTCAAAGCCGTTTTCTTCCAAATATTTCTGGATTTCGGAATACGATTTAAATTCTCCGTACAGAACTATATCTTCCTCATCTTGAACTACTTCGTCCACTCCGTAGTCTATCAGTTCCAATTCGAGGTCTTCGAGCGACACACCTTCCTTCGCCGAAATTTTGAACACACATTTATGCTCAAACAAAAACTCCAAACTTCCCGATGTACCCAGCGAACCATTATGCTTGTTGAAGTAGCTACGCACGTTTGCCACCGTGCGAGTGGGATTATCGGTAGCTGTTTCCACCACAATGGCTATACCAAATGGACCATAACCTTCGTACACCACCTCTTTGTAGTCGGCTTCGTCTTTCGATGTAGCTTTTTTGATGGCACGCTCCACGTTTTCTTTGGGCATATTTTCTTTTTTTGCCTGCTGCATCAATACACGCAAACGAGGATTCGTGTCGGGTTCGGGGCCTCCTTCTTTCACAGCCATCGTTATTTGTTTCCCCAGTTTGGTAAACACACGAGCCATATTGCCCCATCTTTTCATTTTGGTCGCTTTGCGATATTCAAATGCTCTTCCCATAAATATTTTTATAAAATGCGTCTATATGTTCTACATTCTAAATATTATCGTAATTGTGCCGACAGTTCGTTTTCAAGTGAAGTCTGAATTTTTTTCATCACAGCTTCTATCTGCTTGTCTGTCAGAGTTCTTTCTTCATCCTGCAACACAAAGTTTGCGGCGTATGATTTTTTGCCATCAGGTAGATTCTTCCCTTCGTAAACGTCAAACAGCGAAACCGATTTCAGAATTTTTTTCTCACTTTTTTTCGCCACACGCTCTATGTCGGCAAAGGTTACGGCTTTATCCACCAACAAGGCAAAATCCCGCTTCACTTCA
>JBHBVA010000145.1:0-2612 GCA_041793355.1 Bacteroidota bacterium
AATCGTGTGGTGTGCTGTCTGCCATACACGAACAATCGGACGATATAAATCGCGGAGTGGACCAAAAATCCGACCCGATGGAACAAGGGGCCGGCGACCAAGGTATGATGTTTGGGTACGCAACTGCCGAAACAAGCAACTATATGCCTTTGGCGTTGGATTTGTCGCACGCTTTATTGGTGGAATTGGCAAACATCCGTAAAAACGAGTTGCATCTGATGCCTTATTTGCGTCCCGATGCCAAGTCGCAAGTTACCATCGAGTACAGCGACAACGGCACACCCATTCGCATCGACACCATCGTAATTTCTACGCAGCACGACGAGTTTGTTTTGCCTGAGAACAAGAGCAAAGAAGCGGGTTTAATTGCCGACAAAAAAATGCAAGATACTATTCGTCAGGATGTTATAAACATTCTTATCCCAAGAGTAAAAGAACTGTACAAGGACAAAACGGCGGTACTCTCACTCTTCAACGACAGCATAACGTATCACGTAAATCCAACCGGTAAGTTTGTAATCGGTGGACCTCACGGCGATACAGGACTGACGGGACGAAAAATTATTGTGGACACTTACGGCGGAAAAGGAGCTCACGGAGGTGGAGCTTTTTCGGGAAAAGACCCTTCGAAAGTAGACCGTTCGGCAGCATACGCCTGTCGCCATATTGCCAAAAATTTGGTAGCAGCCGGTGTATCTTCGGAGGTGCTTGTGCAAGTGGCTTATGCCATCGGTGTGGCTTCGCCAATGAATATTTATATCAACACTTACGGAAAGAGCAACGTTCCGCAAAGCGATGGCGAAATAGCCCGCATCGTAGGCGAATTGTTTGATATGCGTCCAAAAGCTATCGAACAGCGACTAAAGCTCCGCAAGCCAATATACTCGGAAACAGCCGCTTACGGACACGTAGGACGCACACCACAGGTTGTAACCAAAACATTTAACTCGCGTTACAACTCCCAGCCTCTGACAATGGAAGTGGAGCTGTTCACGTGGGAAAAATTAGATTATGTGGACGCTATCCGCAAGGCATTCAATTTGTAACCCTAATGAATGGCAAACGAAAAATAACATCGGTTTGCGTGTATTGTGCCTCCAGTTCGCAAGTGAATGAGGTGTACATTTCTGCCGCCAATATTTTGGGGCAGCTATTGGCTCGCAACCAAATATCTTGCATCAACGGTGCCGGAAAAATGGGACTAATGGGCGAGTTAAACAGCTCGGTGCTGGCAAACGGAGGAAAAGCCATCGGTATTATCCCCCAATTTATGGTGGAAAACGGATGGCACCATCCCTCGTTGAGCGAGATGCACATCACTGCCAATATGCACGAACGCAAACAGCTAATGGCCACAATGGCTGATGCTTTTGTGGCCCTGCCCGGCGGAATAGGTACGTTGGAGGAGTTGATAGAAATCATCACCTGGAAACAGCTCGGACTACATCGGAAGCCCATCATTATCCTGAATGTAAATGGCATATATAATCCTTTGCTTCAGCAACTTAAGCTGATGGCTACCGAACAGTTTATGCGGGAATTGCACACTCAGCTTTATCAAGTGGCAAACACACCCGAAGAGGTACTCCATTTGCTGGAAAACGGTGAGGAATGGTCGGAAGATTACAGCAAATTTGCAGCGTTATAATGTATCGGGAACATTATGTGGAATATACAAAATAACGATAGTACAATAAACGAACTGCCTGTTCAAGTAGAAGAGGCTGCTCCGACACTCCGCCCCAAAAGAATTAAACCAACTATTACACAAGCAGATACTGCTTTACAAATTGCAGATAGTTCGGCGGTGGACAGTTTGGTGGCAGATAGTGTAGCAACGGATTCGTTAGGCATTGCACTTCCTGCCGATAGCTTGGTGCATCCGGTAGTGGAAGTCCCGACCGGACTTACAGGCTTACCGCCCTCAAGTTTGCTACGTCAGCAGGATGGAATTTTTTTCATTCTGATTACTTGTTTCGTATTTTTAGGCTTATTTTTGCAACGCGGATATTCGTTTTTTAGTAAAAGCATTGTTATGCTCTTCTCATTTCGCAAACAAGAAGAGTTGTCAAACCAATTGATTGTAAAAGAAGCGTGGGAAAGTATTTTTCTCTCGCTCCTACCGCCCTTGCTTGTTTCGTTGCTCTTATTTCAATATTTTCAACTGAACGATATGGGTGAACATCCGCCCTATCATACTGTAACTACGCTGGTTGGCTTCACTCTGACGATTAGTGTTTTTCTGATTATACAACACTTTATATACTCTGCGATAGGATTCATATTTGACGGAAAAGCAGAAATGCTTCTCTATCAAAGGATGCATATTATAGGCACGGAGATGTTCGGCATTTTAATTTTTGCCCCCACCATTGTAGCCCTATACAGTGCGGAGTATGCCATTTATATCCTTTGGGGATTACTTGGTATTTTCGTAACATTCAAATTGGTATTATTTTCACACTTCATTACTATTTTCTTACGTCAAAAAGGAAGCATTTTGATAGGAATTTGCTACCTTTGCGGCGTCGAAATTGCACCCTATGTATTATTGTTCTTAGGGATGCAATTTGCTTATAAAGAAGGGATTTTCTGTATATTATGACTCGTAA
>JBHBVA010000146.1:0-5229 GCA_041793355.1 Bacteroidota bacterium
CACACACTTGGCTAAGCAAGGCAAACGTGTAAGCGAACTACGTGCCGTCTATCCTCAATACTTTATAGCTAAGCAAAAAGTAGAGCTAACTCCCGAAATTGATGTAGATAAAATTCTACTTGCAGTGAAAGAGAAGTTTGCAGCTTACGAAATTACGGACATCGACGGTGTGAAAATTGATTTCCCTGACCGTTGGGTACATCTGCGTAAGTCGAATACTGAACCTATTATCCGCGTTTATTCCGAAGCCGGAACAATGGACGAAGCTCAAAAAGTGGGAGCTGAAGTAATGGCTGTAATAAAAGAGCTGGCAAAATAAATTCGATAAGAGATATATTCCCTATAATCAAGCATAGCAAGTTAAGTCTTAGCTATGCTTGTTTTTTTTAAAATCCACATTCCGCAGTAAGAAGCAAATATGATTGCAATTAAGTGTCAGTAGGTAATTTATGTGTTTTTCAACACATTACAAGCGTAGGGACGTATAATTTACGCCCTTACGAGTATTTGGAGTAAGAGCATATACGCAAAAAAAAACGAAAGTCCCCAACGGAGACTTCCGATTTTCTCAATCTATATAAGTTATAAAAACTCCGCAATTATTTCACTTTTGCAACAATAGCCTTGAATGCTTCCGGATGGTTCATCGCCAAGTCGGCAAGAACTTTGCGGTTGATTTCGATTCCGTTTTTATGAAGAGCACCCATCAAACGTGAGTAAGACATTCCTTCCAAACGAGCCGCAGCATTGATACGTTGAATCCACAATGCACGGAAATTGCGTTTTTTCGCACGGCGGTCGCGGAATGCATACGTTAGACCCTTTTCCCAAGTATTTTTGGCTACTGTCCAAACGTTTTTACGAGCACCATAGTACCCTTTGGTAAGTTTCAGAATTCTTTTTCTGCGGTTGCGTGAAGCAACATGATTGACTGACCTTGGCATAAATAATAAGATGTTTAATTTTTGAATGTTAGCGGTTTGGCATCTTGGCACAAACTCTTTAGAGCATACATTCTGTTAATAAATCTGTTGAAACAATACTTAATTTTCGAAAACTCAAATGTTAGCAAAGAGCGAGCAACTGTTTTACTGCCTTTTCGTCCACTTTGTTCACAGTAGTGAAGTGAGTAAGGGCACGTTTTTGCTTCTTAGTTTTCTTAGTCAAGATGTGACTTTTGAAAGCATGTTTTCTTTTGATTTTTCCTGTTCCGGTAAGAGCGAATCTTTTTTTGGCACCGGAATTAGTCTTAATTTTTGGCATCTTTCTTAAAATGAATAATTAAATAATTTGTATTACACTCGTTTCAAACAACCTAATGTTTGAATTGATTTTCTGTTTTTACTCACTCGGCAACACTATCGGCATCAGGTTGAGCTTTGGAAGCTTCCTTTTTGGGAGCCGATTTGGTTGGCATCTTTTTGGGCGAAAGCATTATAAACATTTTCTTTCCCTCCAAAGCCGGCATACTGTCCACCTTGCCATACTCCTCCAACTCATTGGCAAAACGCAATAACAGCACCTCACCCTGCTCCTTAAATAAGATTGAGCGTCCTTTGAAAAATACATAGGCTCTTACCTTTGCACCCTCTTCAAGGAAACTTTTAGCGTGCTTCAGCTTGAAGTTGAAATCGTGGTCGTCAGTTTGAGGTCCAAAGCGGATTTCCTTTACAACCACTTTTACCGACTTCGCCTTTATTTCCTTTTGTTTTTTCTTCTGTTGATACAGAAATTTTTGATAATCCGTAATCCGACAGACAGGTGGCGTGGCATTTGGAGAGATTTCTACTAAGTCAAGTCCCTCATCATCAGCCATTTTTAAAGCTTGTTGAATGGTGAAAACTCCATTCTCTACATTGTCGCCAACCAAACGCACCTCTTTTACCCGAATTTTGTCGTTGATGCGATGTTGTTCTTCTTTTTGAGGCATTTGCCTCTTGTTGAAATTGTTATTTCTCATTCAATATGAAAAATGATAAATAAAATACGCTGTCTTTTATATATTAATTTGTGTATCTTCTTACGAAATTATCTCAAACAAAATTTTCTGTAAACAACTGATTACTAACGATTTCTTTCCCACGCATTCATCATATCATCCACTTCTTTGGACAAACTGTCGGCAAAGGTAGCAATTTTTACTGAACCTTGGTCACCTTCACCCTGCTTTCTTACGGAGACTTCTCCATTTTCGGCTTCTTTTTCGCCAACAATGAGCAGATAAGGAATACGTTTCAACTCGTTATCTCGAATTTTTCGACCAATTTTTTCATTCCGATCATCTACCTGAGCCCGTATATCCTGTTTTTTCAAGTATTTGGCCACTTCGTGAGCGTAATCGTTGAACTTCTCGCTGATAGGCAATACCACCACTTGGTCGGGGGTGAGCCACAGGGGAAATTTTCCTCCGGTGTGTTCGATAAGTACAGCCACAAAACGTTCCATCGACCCAAAGGGAGCTCGGTGTATCATCACCGGGCGATGCTTTTGATTGTCCGCACCGGTATATTCCAATCCGAAACGTTCGGGCAAATTGTAATCTACCTGAATAGTACCCAATTGCCAGCGACGCCCAAGTGCATCTTTAACCATAAAGTCGAGCTTGGGACCGTAAAATGCAGCTTCACCCAATTCGGTACGTGTTTTTAGCCCTTTTTCGGCACAAGCCTCAATGATAGCACGCTCTGCCTTATCCCAGTTTTCATCGCTACCGATATATTTTTCTTTGTCGGATGGGTCGCGGAGTGAAATTTGTGCTTCAAAACTTTCAAATTTCAACGCTCCGAAAATGATGAAAATAATATCCATCACCTTCAAAAACTCATCTTTCAATTGGTCGGGCGTACAGAAAATATGTGCATCATCTTGCGTAAAGCCTCTTACACGTGTAAGTCCGTGAAGCTCACCGCTTTGCTCATAACGATATACCGTTCCAAACTCTGCCAACCGTAGAGGTAAATCTTTGTACGAACGCGGCACTACCTTGTAAATTTCGCAGTGGTGAGGGCAGTTCATCGGCTTGAGCAAAAATTCCTCATTTTCGTCCGGTGTATGTATAGGCTGAAACGAATCTTTTCCGTATTTGGCATAATGCCCTGAAGTTACATATAGCAATTTTGAACCTATATGTGGTGTCATAACCTGCTCATAATCAAATTGCTTTTGTATCTTCTTCAAAAAGTCCTCCAATCGTAAACGCAGTTGCGTACCTCTGGGCAACCACAACGGCAAGCCTGCACCCACATTCTGAGAGAATGCAAAAAGCTCTAATTCTTTACCCACTTTTCGGTGGTCCCGTTTCTTTGCTTCCTCAAGCATTGTCAGATATTCATCCAACATTTTTTTCTTCGGGAATGTGATTCCGTACAGACGTGTCAGCTGCTTGCGTTTTTCGTCGCCACGCCAATATGCACCGGCGGCACTCAATATTTTAACTGCCTTAATATAAGACGTATTGGGCAAGTGCGGACCGCGACAGAGGTCGGTAAACGAACCTTGTGTGTAAGTGGTAATAGTTCCGTCCTCCAACTCCGAAATCAATTCTGTTTTGTATTCTTCACCTCGCTTGCCAAACATATCCAGAGCGTCAGCTTTGGTAATACTCTGACGCACAATAGCCTCTTTATTGGCAATGAGTTCCATCATTTTGGATTCAATCTTTGGGAAGTCCGCATCTTTTACGGGCGTATCACCAAAGTCAATATCGTAGTAGAATCCGTTTTCTATGGCCGGCCCGATACCGAATTTTGCGTGCGGATACAACAACTGTACCGCTTCAGCCATCAGGTGAGCGGACGAGTGCCAATAAGCGTGCTTACCCTCCTCATCGTCCCATTTCAGGAGCTTAACGGAGGCATCTTTTTCGATGGGACGAGTCAAATCCCAAGTTTGTCCATCTACTTCGGCTGCAAGCACTTCTTGTGCCAGCCGCGAACTAATGCTTTCGGCTATTTGCATTGATGTGGTTCCTTGTGCAAACTCTCGCACAGAACCATCCGGAAATGTTATCTTTATCATATCTTTCTGAAAATCAACACCATTAACTTGCACAAATAAGAGAACAGTGAAGCATTTTTTTATTTTGACCTGCAAAAATAAACATTTTGCGTTATCCTTATAGGATTTGCACAAGAAATATTTTATTGTACGCTACCACCTCTTGCCTTGAAAAGCAACTTTAATTCCTCAAACCGCTCGAAAGAAATACTTTGTGTTGCGGCTTCTATAATTGTGGTATCATAACCTAAAGACAATGCATCCATAGCCGTATAAAACACACAATAATCAGCAGCCAACCCACAAATATGCACTTCTTTAATGCCTTTTCCTCTCAAATACCCATCCAATCCGGTTTGTTTGCGACGATGGTTATCAAAAAAGGCACTGTAGCTATCCACATCCTCATCCATACCTTTACGAAAAATAACCTCCACCCGCTCTGTGTGCAACAAGGGAGAAATCTCTGCCCCCTGCGAGCCTTGCACGCAATGCACGGGCCAAAGCACCTGCGGAATACCTTGCCATTCAATCTGTTGAAATGCAACTCCGTCCGTATGACTTGTAGCAAAACTCTTGTGAGTATGCGGATGCCAATCCTGTGTTGCAACTACCAGATTGTATTTTAACTGCAAATCATTGATTGTAGGAATGATAACATCACCATTCGGAACAGCCAAAGCACCTCCCGGCAAAAAATCATTCTGAACATCTACCACAATCAAAGCTGTGGATTGAGGATGAAATAACATGAGTTTAATAGTTTCAAATAAAAATGAGAAAACACAAAAGACACTCCTTTTGCGAGAAGTGCCTTTGTTTTAAGTAAGTCAACTACAAGTAAAATGTAATTATGCCTTCGCAGCAACTCGTTTTTCTTTGATACGAGCTTTTTTACCTGTAAGTTTACGCAAGTAGTAAAGTTTTGCACGACGCACTTTACCCACTTTGTTAAGCGTAATGCTGTCGATGAATGGTGACTCGAGCGGGAAAATTCTTTCCACACCTACGTTGTCCGACATTTTACGCACTGTAAAACGTTTCTTTTCACCATGTCCTGCAATTTTGATAACAACACCGCGATACAGCTGTACACGTTCCTTGTTACCCTCTTTGATACGATAAGCCACTGTTACGGTATCACCACTTTTGAAAGCGGGAAATTTTTCTACTTGATTGGTAGCAAATGCTTGCTCTGCAACTTTAATTAAGTCCATTTTATTCACTTAAAAA
>JBHBVA010000147.1:0-3038 GCA_041793355.1 Bacteroidota bacterium
CGCACAACGCAAAAAACGTTCTGTTGCACAACAGAAAAGAAAAGGCACATCGTATCCCCCCTTTCTTCAACGAGAGAGGGGATGAATTTGGGTAAATCCTTATTTGCAACATATTACAAGTGCAGAGGCGTATTGCAACACCTCCCTGCGAATAATCCGGATTTAATCAATATCTTTTATTGCCATTTTTTTTCGTCTATTCCAAAGTAAAGTTTTACATTTGCAAGGAAAAACGTTAAACAACATTTTGGAGCTGATGCTCTCCACCCTTTATCCTTGATGGCGAGATGGATACATCGGCTCGAAAATTTAAAATTCATTATGGGAAGAGAAATAAAATTTAGTCTCGTGTATCGAGATATGTGGCAATCCTCCGGGAAGTTTCAGCCACGTGTGGACCAACTAACGAGAATTGCACCCGTAATTATCGATATGGGTTGCTTCGCTCGTGTAGAAACAAATGGTGGTGCTTTTGAGCAAGTAAACTTAATGTATGGCGAAAATCCTAACAAGGCTGTACGCGAATGGACCGCTCCGTTCAACAAAGTGGGCATCCAAACCCATATGTTGGAGCGTGGATTGAATGCCTTGCGAATGTATCCCGTACCTGCGGATGTACGTCGCCTGATGTTCAAAGTGAAGTCGGCACAAGGCACAAATATTTCACGTTCGTTCGACGGACTGAACGATGCCCGCAACCTCGAACTTTCCATCAAATACGCCAAAGAGGCGGGAATGATTTCGCAGGGAGCTTTGTGTATCACACATTCACCCATCCACACGGTGGATTACTATTTGGACTACGCAAAAAAATTGGTGGACTACGGGGTGGACGAATTCTGCTTGAAGGATATGGCTGGTGTTGGTCGCCCCGCTTTTTTGGGCGAACTTACCAAAAAACTGAAAGAAAAATTCCCCGATAAACTTATCCAATATCACGGACATACAGGTCCCGGCTTCTCGGTAGCATCTATGTTGGAAGTGGCTCGTGCCGGTGCCGATGTGTTAGACACGGCTATCGACCCACTGTCGTGGGGTATGGTTCACCCCGACATCATCACCATACAAGCAATGTTGAAAGATGCCGGCTTCTCCGTTCCGGACATCAATATGAGTGCCTATATGGAGGCTCGTGCCCTTACTCAAGAATTTATCGACGACTTTTTGGGCTATTTCATTGCTCCATCCAACAAGCATATGAACTCGCTGTTGGTGGGTTCGGGCTTGCCCGGCGGAATGATGGGGTCGATGATGGCAGACTTGAAAACAATGCATCCCGCCATCAATATGGCATTGCGGAGCAACGGAAAAGCAGAGCTGTCGCTCAACGACTTAGTGGTGCAACTGTTCCAAGAGGTGGAATACGTGTGGCCAAAGTTGGGCTACCCACCGTTGGTAACACCTTTCAGCCAATATGTGAAAAATATTGCCTTGATGAACATTTTTGCCTTGGCACAAGGGCAACCACGATTCTCGAACATCGACAAGGACTCGTGGGGTATGATTTTGGGACGTTCGGGACAATTGCCCGGCAAGTTGGACGACGAAATCATCGAGCTGGCAAAATCCAAAGGAATGGAATTTTTCACCGGAAATCCACAAGACGAAGTGGCAGATGCTTTGGACGAATATCGCAAAGAAATGGATGCCAACGGATGGGAATATGGTGAAGACGACGAAGAACTGATGGAACTTGCTATGCACGACCGTCAGTATCGCGACTACAAATCGGGCGTGGCCAAAGAGCGTTTCGAGAAAGATTTGGAAGACGCTCGTGCCAAAGCCGGTGCCCCCATCATCATCACTCGCGAGGTGATAGAAGTACCCCGTTTTGATGCCGAAGCCATTCAAGCCAAGTATCCCGATGCCAAACCTTTGCAGGCTACCGTAGGCGGACAAATCATTTGGCAGATAGACCGCGACGATGTATCTACGGCTCCTGTTATCGGCACGGAAGTGAACGAGGGCGATGTAATCTGCTTTATCCAAACATACTACGGTATAGAAGAGGTGAAAGCACTGGCATCGGGCAAGATTGTTCAAATAGAAGTGAAACAAGGTGGTCGTGTGGTAAAAAACCAAGTGTTGGCATACATCAACTAAGCTACCCGGCATAATTCATACAAACCTGAAAGGCGATGTTGCAACAGGCAAACGTCGCCTTTCAGTATTATAGAACAGCGTATCGAATGATAATACAAACGCATCAGATAGAAAATGTGTGGATATACATTTGGCAAAGCACCGAAAGCACTGCCGAGTTGTGGAAAAATATCCCGGAGGACGACAACCTCCGCCAACAATTACAAGCCATCGGCAACGAAAAACGATGTCGCGAAAAGTTGGCTGTTCAATGTCTGCTGGCCGAAATCTTTCCGAACGGCTACCAATTACAATACACAGCCTCAGGCAAGCCTTATCTGAAACATCCACACAAACATCTGAGTATAAGCCACTCGCAGGATTTGGTAGCCATTGCCATAGCCGACCAAAATGTGGGTATCGACATACAACATACCGATAAACGGCTGATAAATCTGCAAAATCGATTTGTTGGCACAAGCGAATACATTCAGCCCACACATCAACTTTTGCACCTGCTACTACACTGGTGTGCCAAAGAGGCAACCTTTAAATATTTAAACGAGCGGGGAGTAGATTTCACAAAGCACCTGCACGTGCAACCGTTCAACGTTGCATCCGCAGGCACTTTCTTGGTTTGCGAACAAAAAACAACACAGCAGCAAACACTGACAGCTCATTACCAACTACTTTCCGACCGGGCTTGGGTGCTGGTACACGGCTGACAGACTCTCCTCTGTTTTCTGTTTGTGTAATACTTTTCGTTTACAGAAAATTCATCTTCTCCCCCCTTGTAACAGCTAAGCAAAGAGCTTCCCAATAGTTAAAATTCTGTTAAACGTCAGGTCAAATTTGGCCCGACGTTTTTTTTTTTTTTTGCTTTGCACGCCGTTTCTTCAAAAGCTCTCCCTGCGGAGAAAGAAAAACAAACGGCACAAGCGAGTTAATTCACAGTA
>JBHBVA010000148.1:0-3676 GCA_041793355.1 Bacteroidota bacterium
ATCGTCGTTTTTGGTGTGGGGAATGCCTACCGGCGAAAGCTCGCCCAGCAGCGACATCGTGTCCGAATATTACCGTTTCAAAGATGAGGATGCCGATGTGCTGACTCCGCGAACCACCGTGTATG
Organism: Bacteroidota bacterium; assembly: GCA_041793355.1. GTDB lineage: Bacteria > Bacteroidota > Bacteroidia > Bacteroidales > Dysgonomonadaceae > UBA1309. The sequence continues at coordinate 126 of JBHBVA010000148.1, forward strand.
AGGCAGGAAAAGCTTATCTGCTTTACTACGACGTGTATCGCCCCAAAATGCACTTAGAGTATTTTGCCGAACACAACGTGGCGGCCGACGGAGAAAGTTTCAACACCACCGATGCTGCCGAAAACACGCTGTTTGCCTCTTTCGAAACGGCTACCACTGCATTTGCGGCAAAAACCATCGGCGGAAAAACGTATCACTTGCCCAGTAATCGCGAAATAGCTGCTTTGGCAGCAGGCTCACGCATTAATTTGACGACAGCCACTGCCGACCAAGCGGTTGGTTACGATGCTCACGTAGCACGCTCCGGCGGAACAGCTCACGCCCACACAGCTCTTTATCGCAACGTGGGTGGCGGTGTCAGCTACTCCATCCGTTTGGGTGGCTATGCAAACAACATCGGAGATATTATGCTGACGGCTTTCCGCTACAAAGTGGCCGAGAAAAACGGGGTGCAAGGCATCGAGATTACCTGCAGATACCTTGGGGCCGATTTTATGGCTGACGAACTTCAGGTGATAAAGGATAACGGAGGAACTTCGAGCGACCTTGAAAAAGCATTGCTCGATAAAGTGAGTGTCGATGAGTTTTGGGCTGCCAACACTTTGGACGATATGGCAACCCGCTTCTTCCCCCTGACAGGTTATAAAAATACTACAGGTACATTAGTTCAGACCAACCGTATTTACCATTGGGCCAATTTTGTGAATCCCTCCAATGCCGATCAGGGTCTGTTCTTCGCATACAATGGTACGAACCTGACCCTGAACTATATAGGTAAAACCAATCTGTTGCCACTCCGCTTGCTGGCCAACGAGTAGCACTCAAAACACCGGCCTTTTCGTTGCTACCGTGTTTATTGCCCGTTGCTGGGTAGAAGAGGCTCCGTAAATCAAGGCTTTTGTTTTACTGTGGCAAGGCCCTGAAAACAGAAACGAGGCAAAATATTTCTCCCCCGCATCTGCTCGCGATGAGTAGTGCGGGGGAGAATTGTTTGAGAAAAACAGGGAAGTCCTTTCTGTTTATTGCGGTATCTTCAACTTTTGCCCAATGCTCAACTTATCGTTGCGTAAGCCATTCGCCGTTTGAATTTCCTTTGCCGTTGTTTTACGATATTTTCGTGCAATCATGTCTAGCGATTCGCCTTTCTTTACCACGTGATACAGAGTTCTTTTTTGCTCCTTTACTACGTTTTTCGATTTTTCTTTCGACGAATTTTCTGCTGCGATCGGAGTTGGATGCACTACCAACTTTTGCCCCACTTGCAAAGCTATACTGGTCAAATTATTCCATTTTTCCAAATCGGCCACCGACACTTGAAATCTCTGAGCAATCTTCGATAAATTATCGCCACGCTGTACCTCATATTCCTGCAGTGCTACCTCTTGTACAGACGATTTGGGAGGCGTATCCGAAACAGTAGTGGTGCCACCCCGCTTCATTATTATCAGCTCCTGCCCCTCTTTCACTTGTGTACCGGTCATCTTATTCCACTTCATTACATCCTCGGCAGCCACATTATATTTGTTAGCCACCCGATAAAGAGTCTCTCCCGCTATAACCTTATGTATCAATGTATTGGAAACATTCGCTACCTTTGTATTCTCCGTCGTGGCCGATGGAGAAGCCTTTGTTGGCAATGCCTGTGGCGTTTTTGCAACGGCTTTCTGCGGAGCCGGATTCTCCGACTTTGCAGCTACATCCGTTTTATTTTTTTGTGGGAAATAGCTTCCCCAATCAGTTCCCATTTTGTCCGTCTGCTGAACCGATACGTTGCTTTCGGTTGTTGTCCCCCCAGTTGCAGATGTTGCTACCTCCGGCTTATTGACACTCTTCGCAACATACTGATTAGCAGTCTTTTCCTTTGAGTAGATACGAATTACCAAACGACGACCACGCTTCAATGTGTTGGAACGCAAACCATTCCATCTTTTCAAATCGGAAGCCGACACACCGTAACGCTGTGCCACTTTTGCCACCGTCTCGCCTCGCTTCACGTAGTGGTACAAAGTTTTCACCCCTCCGCTTGTATTGTCGTTTGTCTGTGTGCTAAATTCCACAACTTTGCGATGCACCAAAAAGTCGCTGCTGCGGTGTGTAAATATCGAGTCTTGATTGTGTATAAACTCTCCCACTTTCGACACCGGCAAGCAAATGGAGTAGGTGCGATAGTTGCCGGGAACTACATCCGTTTTATACTGCGGATTCATATCTCGCAACCTTTCCAAAGGTATGTTGATAACCTCTGCAATTTGTTGCAAATGCAATGTTTTATTTACGTGAATAGTATCCGTAGGCTCCTTTCCGGTGTACTCCATCGGACACAAATTGTGTTTTTTGTAGTACGTCATTGCATAATTAGCTGCGATAAAAGCCGGCACGTATCCACGTGTTTCGCGAGGCAGGTAGGGATAAATAGCCCAATAATCTCGCTTTCCACCACTACGACGGATGGCTTTGTTCACGTTACCCGGTCCGCAATTGTAGGCGGCAATCACCAAATTCCAATCGCCATAGATATTGTACATATGTGCCAAATAACGAGCGGCCGCATCCGATGCCTTTATCGGGTCGCGACGCTCATCCACAAGGCTGTTCACCTCCAAACCATACAGTCTGCCCGTGTGAGCCATAAACTGCCACAGCCCCGAAGCTCCCGCAGGCGAAAGTGCTTTGGGATTGAGTGCCGACTCAATAACGGGCAAGTACTTGAGTTCCAACGGAACACGGTGCCTTTCCAACGCCTGTTCAAAAATCGGAAAGTAGTATTTACCCAACCCCAGCATATATTCTACCTGCGAACGACGACGTTCGGTGTACATATTGATATACGAGCGAGTAATCTGATTATAAGCCATTTCCATCACCGTAGGCATAGCATACAGACGGTTGATGTAAACACTGTCGGGATAAGTGATATTGAAGTCGCCCGATTTATCGCAATCTCGCGAAGGAACAAAATATTTACGCCAATCGTGCAACAATTGGTCGTAATTACGTTGCATATCTTCAGGAATCACAATCGCATTATCGCGAATAGTGTCCTTTGCGGATAGTTTCCCACCTTTGCTTGGGAAGATGTTTTGTGCGTGCAAAGCAGTTCCTGCCATCAGCCCCGCCAAAACAACGGTATATATCTTTTTTATATTCATCATCCTAATTTTTGTCGTAAGGCAAACGCTCTTACGTATCCTACTAAAAATCAAAACCTTATACTACAGTTCACTCCCCAAGCACTCCCCAAACGATTGTCGGGTGTGGGCAACGTAGTAGGCTCTACCCTCATCGAAATATCGTCCGATATATCAAAGTCGAAAAGACTGGCATCCACGTAAGCATCTACAGCACTCAATGCGTACAACCCCACAATGCCAATGATGCTCAAATCGCGATACCGCCGATAATAATTTTTTCTGTTGCGGAAGGCTGTGGTGTACGAACTTATCTGACTGTCAGTCAGTGTTGTAGATGAACGCACATAATTTTTCCAACTGTTGGTGGTATCATCATTGTCCGAAATATCTCGAAACGCATTCAGATAATCCACATACTGC
>JBHBVA010000149.1:0-2803 GCA_041793355.1 Bacteroidota bacterium
GAGCCTCTGTCTGCATCGTTTCTTCTATTTGGTTTTCAGAGTTTTGTATTTCCTTTAATCCCGCAGCGATAATTTTAGCTACAGCGGACGAATGTTCGTGCGACAAAGTGATGGCTTTATCCACTTTTCGCTCCTGAACAAGCTCCCACACACGTGAAAACCAAACGTTGTCCGATTGTCCCAATCGTTTTATGGTGAGAATGCGGGCTACAATTACATAAATGGAGAGCAACGAAAGCAAAAAGATGGGTAGAAGTATCCAGCCCCCTCGTAGCAGAAGGTCGAAATAGTTCACTTCAACGGGTGTTGCCACAGGCGCTTCCAGCGTGGCCGTAACTTGTAACAATACAGATAGTATATTCATAATTTATTGATAAATAGATATTTGGTATTTTATTCGATGTTTTTTTGCACGCCGACACTTTTCTTGGTTCTTTGTAGGGATGGCGTATGCCTGATGATTAAATTATTGCATCCCTTCTTACCCTATCGGAAAGTTGCGAGCTGACAAAGATAATGTTTTTACGGTGATAAATGTTCAATATATTGCACAAAATGCGAAAAACAGAAAGATGTTACGTTTTGGTTACAGAAAAATTTGTTTTATTTGTTTTTGTTTTTATCTTTGTCGGCAATAATTGGGCGAGGGAATGGGTGAGTACTTTTCCTTGACAAACCTAATCGATTGTTGTTCGAATCGTAGAACGTAGCATGAGAAACTATGGATAAAAAGTTTGATTTAACCGGGTTCGATAAAATAACATTGGACGAGATGGGAGGCATCAGGCTGATGAAGCGTATCGACATTAAGTACCTGCTGTCGGTATCGCAACTTCGGGAATTGCTGGTAAGACTATCGGAGTATTATTATGTGCAAGACATTGAGGGTGAAAAGTTTTGCCCTTACGCTACGCTTTATTTCGACACGCCCGAATACGAGATGTATCACACGCATCAAAATGGGAAACTCAACAGATTGAAAATCAAATAGAAGAAACAATGCAGACAGAGGCTCGCCAACAGATTGCCCTGCTCGAAAATCAGATGAACTACTTAGGCATTACTGCCGCCGTGGCCCCGATGCTCGGCTTCTTGGGAACAATATTTGGTGTAATTCTTATTTTTTACAACATTTCGGCAACCAACGATTTAAACATTGCCAGTATTTCCGATGGGCTTTATCAAAAAATGATTTGTTCGGGAGCCGGACTTTTTGTCGGCATCATTGCCTATTCGGGCTACTACATTTTGAATGGAATGATTGACAAAGTGGTGCTTCGCATCGACAAACAAACCAACGAAATGTTGAAGGCTATCCGTGCTTACAAACGCACTCCACAGGCTTAGTAGCCAAGTGTTTTACCATTCAAAAGTAAAGTGTATGAAAATAGAACGTAGAAAGTCGCGTGCAGCTGAGGTGTACACCGCATCGCTCAACGATATTATGTTTTTTCTGCTACTGTTTTTCCTCATCATCTCCACAATGGTTACGCCCGCAGCCATCAAGGTGGCACTGCCCAACGCTCAAAATTCCACTGAGGTGGTAACCAAAAAGAGCATCCAATTGGCAATTACTGCCGACCATCGCTACTTTTTGGACGACAGAGAGATTATCTTCGAAGAGATTGAACCTGCATTGCGTGCTATCGTAGCCGAAAAGGCTGAAAATGAGGAAGTAAACGTATTGCTACAAGCCGACAAATCGCTCAACCTACAAGATGTGGTGAGCGTGATAGACATCGGTAATACCGTAAAAGTGAAAATGGTACTTTTTACCCAAAAAGAAAAGTGAGATGAAAGTACGAATGCAAAAAAAGGAGCTAACTTGATTAGCTCCTTTTTATTTATTGTGTAAGCTTTTTCCTACTTACCCATTTGTGCTTCTGCTATCTTTCACCACTACGTCGTGTGCCCCACCTTCGATGATGCTGGTGGAGGAAACAAGCGTAATCTTGGCATTCGCCTTTAGGTCGGTCAAATCTTTCACGCCGCAACTGCTCATCGTAGATTTGATTTTCCCCAATGTGATGTCTAAGTTATCTTTCAGCTTTCCGGCATAGGGAACAAAGCTATCTACCCCTTCTTCAAACTTTAGGTTTTCGCTTCCACCCATATCGTAGCGTTGCCAGTTGCGGGCACGATTAGAGCCTTCGCCCCAATACTCCTTCATATAGTTGCCGTTCACCATCAACTTGCGTGTGGGGCTTTCGTCGAAACGAGCAAAGTAGCGTCCCATCATCAAAAAGTCTGCCCCCATAGCCAAAGCAAGTACCATATGATAGTCCTGCACGATACCTCCATCGGAACAGATGGGAACGTAAATACCTGTTTTTTCGTAGTATTCGTCGCGAGCGGCAGCTACTTCAATCAACGCTGTTGCTTGACCTCGCCCGATACCTTTTTGCTCGCGAGTGATGCAGATAGAACCTCCGCCTACACCCACTTTTACGAAATCGGCTCCGGCTTCCACCAAGTACAAGAAACCATCTTTGTCCACCACATTACCTGCTCCCACCTTCACGTGGTCGCCAAAGTTTTGTTTGATGTACTGGATGGTATCTTTCTGAAACTCGGAAAACCCGTCGGACGAGTCGATGCAAAGCACATCCACTCCGGCTTCAATTAGTGCCGGCACACGTTGTTCGTGGTCGCGAGTGTTGATGCCTGCTCCCACCAGCAGTTTCATATTGTCGTCGGCAAGCTCATTGGGGTTCTCTTTGTGATTTTCGTAATCTTTTCTGAAAACAAAATACTTGAGATTCTGCTCCTTATCCACAATGGGCAACACGTTTAGTTTGTTATC
>JBHBVA010000150.1:0-6128 GCA_041793355.1 Bacteroidota bacterium
AAGCGACCCCCGCTTGCTGGTAGAGGGTACGAAATCCATTATATCGGTAGCCCTAAATTATTACCCAAATCAGACACAAGCCATTGATAATCCGCAATTTGCCTATTATGCTTATGGGCAGGATTATCACGATGTGATGAAACGAAAGCTCAACGAATTGTTGCAATTTATCCGCCAACTACTACCTCAGGCTGAGGGAAGATGTTTCACGGACTCTGCACCCGTGATGGAGTCGTTCTGGGCACAGCAAGCAGGCATCGGCTACAAGGGTAAGCACACGTTGCTCATCATTCCCAAGCGGGGAACATACTTTTTTTTGGGTGAAATTTTTCTGAACCAGGAACTCGCATACGACCTACCTTTCCGCCGCTCTCTGTGCGGCAACTGCAGACGTTGCATCGAAGCCTGCCCCACAGGTGCTTTGTCGGGCAACGGGGGCTGTGTGGATGCCAATAAGTGCATCTCCTACCAAACTATTGAAAACAAACACGAAACAATAGCCCAAGATGTGGCTGAAAATCTTAACAATCGGGTGTATGGCTGCGACTTGTGTCAGCAGGCTTGCCCTTGGAACAGATATGCCACCCCCCATTCTACCCCCGATTTTCTGCCCTCATCGGAATTTCTCTCCCTTACGGAAGATGTACTGATGAACCTAACGGAGGAGGATTTTCGTCGCATCTTTAAAGGCTCCGCCGTGAAGCGGGCAAAGTATTCGGGGCTGATGCGAAACATTCGGGCATTGCAAAAAGAGAAACACTCCAAACAAAAGTGAGCCTGCACCGTCTTTCCGATGCAAGCCCACATATTTAGTAGCTACAATATCAAAGAGTTACGCTTCGGACTCGTACTCGTCCCACGCACGGATTTCGATGTCGTCCATCCCCATCGTGCAAAACGACTGAATGAATGCCGATGCCAAACGATAGTTGGTAAGCAATGGCACATTGAAGTCGATAGCAGCACGGCGAATTTTATAACCGTTATTCAACTCACTGGAAGTAAAGTTTTTAGGTATGTTCACTACCAAACCTACCTGCTTGTTTTGAATAAGCTCCAAAACGCTTGGCTTCTGTTCCTCGCTGGGCAGGAACACTTGAATGGCAGGAATACCGTTTTCGGCAAGGAATTTTTGCGAACCGGTGGTAGCATAAATTGTGTAACCTTTTTTATGAAGCAATTGTGCCGCTCCCAACAAGCCCACTTTCGATTTGGCCGGTCCGGTAGAGAACAGTACACTCTTTTCGGGTATGCGTTGCCCTACGGAAAGCATCGACTTGAGCATTGCATCGTGAAATGTGGTACCGATGCAGCCCACCTCGCCGGTAGATGCCATATCCACACCTAACACGGGGTCGGCCTTTTGCAAACGCGAGAACGAAAATTGCGAGGCTTTGATACCTACGTAATCGAGGTCGAACGCATTTTTATTGGGTTTTTCCACCTTCTTGCCCAACATTATCTGTGTGGCAATATCTATGAAGTTTATTTTCAGCACCTTAGAAACGAAGGGGAACGAACGCGATGCTCGCAGGTTACATTCTATCACCTTAATATCGTTATCCTTTGCCAAGAATTGGATATTGAACGGACCGGAGATATTCAGCTCTTTGGCTATCTTGCGTGCAATGCGTTTGATGCGACGCACCGTTTCAATATACAAGCGTTGTGCCGGAAACTGAATGGTGGCATCGCCCGAATGCACTCCGGCAAACTCTACGTGCTCGCTGATGGCATACACAATCACCTCACCTTTGTCCGCCACAGCATCTATTTCTACCTCTTTGGCATTTTCGATAAATTCCGATACCACCACAGGATATTGTTTCGACACTTCGGCAGCCAATTGCAAAAAGTTTTCAAGCTCCTGGTGGTTGGAACAAACGTTCATGGCAGCACCCGAAAGCACGTATGAGGGGCGAACCAATACGGGAAAGCCTACCTCCTCCACAAAGTGCTGAATATCGGACAGTGAAGTCAGCTCTTTCCAGCGAGGTTGGTCGATGCCGATGCGGTCGAGCATCGAGGAGAATTTATGTCGGTTTTCGGCACGGTCAATATCTTGTGCCGATGTTCCCAATATGTTCACCTTTTCGGCATCCAATCGGGTGGCAAGGTTGTTTGGTATCTGTCCGCCCACAGAGAGGATTACTCCATGCGGGTTTTCCAACTCGATGATATCCATCACGCGTTCAAAAGACAACTCGTCGAAATACAAGCGGTCGCACATATCGTAATCCGTACTCACCGTTTCGGGATTGTAGTTTATCATCACCGAACGCAATCCCTCACGCTGAATAGCTTGCAGAGCATTTACCGAACACCAGTCGAACTCCACCGACGAACCGATGCGGTATGCCCCCGAACCCAATACTATCACCGACTGTTTGTCGTCTGTGTACTGCACATCGTTTGCCGTGCCATTATAGGTGAGGTACAGATAGTTGGTTTGTGCGGGATATTCGGCAGCAAGCGTGTCTATCTGCTTCACCACCGGCACGATGCCGTATTGCTTGCGACGACGACGTATTTCGTAAGCATTGCGAGCCACCATCGTAGTGTCTTTGGTTACCATTTTGGCTATCTGGTAGTCCGAGAAGCCCATCTGCTTTGCCGAGCGGAGCAACTCTTGCGGAATAGAGTTGATGTCGTCGATAAACTCCAGCTCTTTGGAGCAGCGGTAAATGTATTGCAATTTTTGCAGAAACCAACGGTCTATTTTCGTAAGTTCGTGAATCTTATCTACCGAGTAGCCTTGCTTAAAGGCTTTTTCGATGCAGAAGATGCGTTTGTCCGTCGGATTTTTCAGAGCCTCATCCAAATTGTCCACCTCTATCTCCTTGTTGGCCACAAAACCGTGCATACCCACGTTTATCATTCGCAGCCCTTTTTGGATAGCTTCTTCAAAAGTGCGTCCGATGGACATAATTTCGCCAACGGACTTCATCGACGAACCTATCTCTTTGCTCACTCCGTGGAATTTACCTAAATCCCAACGTGGAATTTTCACCACCACATAGTCCAATGCCGGCTCAAAAAAGGCACAGGTAGATTTGGTAACGTTGTTTTTAAGCTCAAACAAGCCATAACCCAATCCCAACTTGGCCGCAACAAATGCCAGCGGATAGCCCGTAGCTTTGGATGCCAATGCTGAAGAACGGCTCAGCCGGGCATTCACTTCAATCACCCTGTAATCTTCTGAATGAGGGTCGAAAGCGTACTGCACGTTACACTCGCCCACGATGCCTATATGCTTTACAATGCGGATTGCCAACTCACGCAACTTATGAAACTCCGAGTTGGTCAGCGTTTGCGATGGTGCCACTACAATACTTTCGCCTGTGTGGATGCCCAGAGGGTCGAAATTTTCCATATTACACACCGTCATACAGTTGTCGTATCGGTCGCGTACTACTTCGTATTCTATCTCCTTCCAGCCTTTAAGCGATTTTTCCACAAGCAGCTGCGGCGAAAACGAGAGAGCCTTTTCGGCAAGCACACGCAACTCTGCTTCGTTGTCGCAAAAGCCCGAACCTAAACCACCCAACGCATAGGCCGCCCGCACGATAATGGGGTAACCCAAATCGGCTGCGGCTTTTACGGCATCGTCAATGCTTTCCACTGCGATGCTTTTGATGGTTTTCACATCTATTTCGTCCAGTTTTTTCACAAACAGCTCACGGTCTTCCGTGTCGATGATGGCTTGCACAGGCGTACCCAACACTTGCACATTATATTTCTCCAAAATACCGCTTTCGTATAGTTGCACCCCGCAGTTCAATGCTGTTTGCCCACCAAAGGCCAGCAGTATGCCGTCGGGATTTTCCTTTTGTATCACTTTTTCCACAAAGTAGGGCGTGATGGGCAAAAAGTATATTTTATCGGCACTGCCTTCCGACGTTTGTACGGTGGCGATATTCGGGTTGATTAGCACCGTTTGGATGCCCTCTTCTTTCAAGGCCTTCAAGGCTTGCGAACCTGAATAATCGAACTCGCCGGCTTCGCCAATCTTTAAAGCCCCCGACCCCAACACCAATACTTTCTTTATATTGCTATCCATAATATATTGTATTACAACGTGTTACTTATTTTCCTGCATTTACCTTTTCCAAAAACATATCAAAGATAAAATCCGTATCCGTAGGGCCGCTCATCGCTTCGGGATGAAACTGTGCCGAAAAAAACGGTTTCGTTTTGTGGCGGATACCCTCGTTTGTTCCATCGTTCAGATTGATGAACATCGGCTCCCAGTCGGCTCCCAATGAAGCATTTGCCACCGCAAAGCCGTGATTTTGCGAGGTGATGAAGCACTTTTGCGTACCTACCAATTTTACGGGTTGATTGTGGCTGCGATGCCCGTACTTTAGTTTGTATATGGTGGCTCCCCCTGCTTTCGACAGCAATTGGTTGCCCATACAAATTCCGCAAATAGGTTTGCTTGTTTCCATCGCCTTGCGGATGTGTTGCACCGTAACCTCGCAATGGTCGGGATTGCCCGGTCCGTTGGAGATAAACAGCCCATCCCACTCCAATTGGTTAAAGTCATAATTCCACGGCACACGCACTACGGTTACGCCACGTTGCAGCAAGCAGCGGATGATGTTGTGCTTCACACCACAATCCACCAGCACGATACGCTTGCTTCCTCCCTCGTAAGTGATTACCTCTTTGCACGATGCTTTTGCCACCTGATTTTCCTCGTCGGGATTCACAAAGTCAATTTCATTTTCGTTTTCGAACACGATTTTACCTTTCATCGCCCCCTTTTCGCGGAGAATTTTGGTCAATTCGCGTGTATCGATGCCGTAAATGCCGGGTACATTGTGTTCCTTGAGCCAGTCGCCCAAACTCTTTTCAGCATTCCAGTGCGAATACTCTTTGGAGTAATCCGAAATTATCAATCCCGACACTTGGATGCGTTCCGACTCGAAAAACTCCGACACACCATTCACCAGACTGTCTTTGGGTACTCCGTAGTTACCCACCATCGGGTAAGTTACCACCAATATCTGCCCTAAATACGAGGGGTCGGTCAAACTTTCGGGATAACCCACCATTGCCGTATTGAACACTACTTCGCCTGCCATCGGCGTTTCGGCACCGAACGACTTCCCAACCAGTACGGTTCCATCGTCCAAAATCAATTTTGCATCCTTACCTGCTTGCATATCTTCACGTATATTGTTATATATCAATGTTTTGAAGTATCATTTTGTTGTATATAGCGTCCGAAACATCAAAAAAAGGAACAACCACCGAAGTGCTTGCCCCTTTTCCTCTATTTACTCCTAAAATGTTTCTCCGTTATGTGCTTTCGCTTTCTTGTCATCGTCAAATACTCCTAATTATTCAGTACGAATATTTGAGCGACAAAGGTAGCTTTTATTCTGCGAACAAACAAAGTTTTATTGAATTAAAAGATTTTAGCAGCGGAATAGAACTGGATTTGGCTTTATTCTTCCGTTTGGTAAACGCACTTGGCTTACGCATAGACATCACAAATCCGATAGGAATTTAACCCCTTATCCGCTACTTCACCTGCCTTTCGTTCAAGGCTTTTGAGTGGCAAAGGAGTGAAAGTAGTGTTGTTTTTTAGTGTGGTAAAATCTCGCACTAATAAAAAGGAAAAGATGAAGCATTGCCTCCGCCGGTCGGCTTACAAAAAGTTGGGATTTTTTTCTATCGGTGTGCATTTCACTCAAAAAGGGGATAACCTCACAACATAAGATAGTGATAAAAGTATTGGTGCTGTGTCGGCAGAAATCCTTACCTTTGTGGCACGAGAAATACGAACGCATATCAAAAAGATTAAATATATAGTTCTCACACTGTTGAGCATCCTGCTGATGCTTGTCGGGATTGTGTTTTTGTCGCTGAATTTGCCTTCGGTGCAAGAGCGTATTCGCCAACAGGTGGTGGCGGAGCTGAAGCGTAAGCTGAATACGGACTTAGACATTGCCGGTATACAAATAGAGCCGCTTTCGAGTATCCACATAAAGGGTTTATATATAAATGATTTGCAGGGAGATACAGCACTAAAAGTGAAGGATGCCTACTTGGGTGTGGATTTGTTACCTTTGCTGTGGCGACAAGTGGTGATAACCTCTGCATCGTTGTCGGATTTCGAG
>JBHBVA010000151.1:0-6913 GCA_041793355.1 Bacteroidota bacterium
GCTGACGCATAGCTTGGATGTGTTGGACGTAAACTACGTGCAAATGCCTTGGGTTTCCGACGACTTTCGCCTCAATTATTTAGAAAACAGTCGCTATCCGCTACTGAAGTACAGCTACGAAAATCAGCTGATTGCACGCACGGGGTACACACTTACCTTTGCATCATCGCGACATTTGTCCAACCGAAAAAGTTATGTGATACGTGCAGGGGCAGAGGTAGCAGGACTATTGCCCCGCTTGGTGAGCCACTTGGGCGGAAGTACACGCAACGATGCCGGATACTATCAGATTTTGGGTACACGATACGCCGAATATGCCAAAGTGGATTTCGACTTTGCCGACACCAAACGGATGGATGCCACTACCAACTTGGCGTATCACTTTGCCATAGGGGTTGCCAAACCCTACGGAAACTCGGAAATCCTCCCTTTCGAGAAACGTTACTTTTCGGGTGGAGCAAACAGTGTTCGCGGATGGAGTACTCGCCGACTGGGGCCGGGCTTTTATCAGCCTACCAAAACATCAGCCGAATTTGCCAAACAAGTGGGCGATATAAAGCTGGATATGAGCATAGAGTGGCGAAAAAAGATGTCCGAAATGTTTCAGCTGGCTTTGTTTGCAGATGCGGGCAACAACTGGGTGATAGAAAACAACAGTAGCACCCCCGATGGCGGTTTGTTTAAGTTCTCGGAGTTTTACAAGCAGATTGCCCTGTCCTACGGCTTGGGGTTGCGGCTCGATTTGAACTTTTTGCTTTTGCGGTTCGATGTGGGCATAAAGGCTTTCGACCCCGGAGTAGATAGCAGCCAACGCTGGCGATTCCGGCACACCAACCTTCGGGATGATTTTGCTTTTCATTTTGCCATCGGCTATCCGTTCTAACCCCACGCATATAACGAAACATCTGCCGTATTATGAAACCCTACGAGCTTATTACCATATTAGGACCCACCGCAAGCGGAAAAACCAGCTTCGCAGCCCGATTGGCACACAGCCTGAATGCGGAAATTATCAGTGCCGATTCGCGACAAGTGTATCGCCAAATGGACATTGGCACGGGCAAAGATTTGTCTGACTACGAAATCAACGGAAACATTGTTCCCTATCACCTCATCGATATTTTGGATGCAGGCGAAAAGTATAACGTATTTGCTTACCAACACGATTTTCATCAAGCGTTTTCGCAAATATGCCGGCGGGGACGCACTGCCATTTTGTGCGGAGGCACGGGAATGTATATCGAGGCCGTGCTGAAGGGCTATCGCTTACTGGATGTGCCTGAAAACAAGGAGCTACGCAGTCGGCTGGAAAACAAATCGTTGCAAGAGCTTACGCAAATACTTGCATCCTACGGAGCTTTGCACAACACCACCGATGTGGATACTGCTCAACGGGCTATCCGAGCTATAGAAATAGCCGACTACACCCAAGTGAAAAATGCCCATAAAACAGACTTTGAACCACTGAACAGCCTGATTGTAGGCATCGACATACCTCGCGATATTCGCCGAAAACGCATCTCGGAACGGCTACACAGTCGCCTGAAAGAAGGGATGCTGGACGAGGTGCAGCAACTGCTGGCACAAGGCATTTCGCCCGACGACCTTATTTATTACGGATTGGAATACAAGTTTGTAACCCTGCACGCAATGGGGCAGCTCGGCTACAACGATATGGTACAGCAACTGGAAATAGCCATCCATCAGTTTGCCAAACGACAAATGACCTGGTTCAGAGGGATGGAGCGTCGTGGCTTCCGCATACATTGGTTGCCCTACGATATGCCCGCCGAGCAACGCATATCACAGGTAACAGCTTGGTACAACCACACTTAATTGCATCTGAAAATCAGCGATTCTTAGGGTACTTGGCTTTTTTTGCATACCTTTGCACGCACACAACATTCGGGGCTTTTGGGGCTCCATCCGTCAAACAATAATTTTTTATGAATAGAAAAGTACACACATCTGTTTGTCAGATATTTGCAATACTGTCCTTGTGGGCTTTAACAATGTTTGCAACCGCTCAACAGCGAGAACACCGAGTGCAAAAAGGCGAAACGGCATACGGCATCAGCCGTCAATACGGAGTGCCACTGGAGGATTTCTTCATTGCCAACCCCAACCTCACCTCAGTGGATTTACGCGAGGGGATGATGGTAAAAATACCTAAAGCCTCCGCAAAAAATCAACCTGCCGGCTCCTCCTATCGGGTGCAATCTACCGCTCAGGATATTCGCCCGGCAGTTGTGAGCAACAGCGTAAAAGTGGGGATATTCTTCCCCTTTATGGAATCCGAAAGCAATCAGGTAGAACGTCTGCAAGAGTATTTGAAAGGCTTTTTGCTGGCGGTAGAGGATTTTAAGGCACAAGGCGGAAATGCGGAAGTAAGCGTATTCAACATCGGTGTTGGTAGCGACGTCAGCCGCCTGCAAACGCTTTTGGAGGCAGACGATGTTCGCAACCTCGATGTAGCGATAGGCGGAATATCGCCCGAACAGATTGGCTTGCTGGCTCAGTTTGCCCAACGCAACAGAGTTCATTACGTGATTCCTTTTTCGTCCAAAAGCGAAGTTGTGGAAAGCAACCCCTACGTTTTTCAAGCAAATGCCCCACTTTCGGCACTCTATCCGTCTGTAATACAATCTTTCGCTGAACTGTTCCCTCATTCGCACATTCTCTTCCTCACGGATAGCGAAGCCCGCACCGAGAGCGACCGCAGCGAGTTTGTTCGCCGCTTGCAGGAGCATTTAGACGCTGTGGGCATCAGTTATTCCACAGCGGAAATGAACGGACTTTCGGCATCCGACATCGCCGGCATTGCCCACCCCGACAAAGCCAACGTTGTTGTTCCGTATTCCTGTTCATCCGGCACGGTGGCGAAAGTGAGTATGTTGCTATCGAAACTGAAGAAAACTTTTCCCCACCAACTTACACTGTTCGGTTATCCCGAATGGCAAACGTACAGCAAAACCGTGCAACAACATCTGAGAAAGCACGACACTTATTTCTTCACCTCCTTTTATGCCGATACCCAGCAATACAGCGTCAATTCGGTAAACAATCGTTATCAGAATATTTTTGGCAAGCCGATGAAAAATGTTTTCCCAAAATACGGCTTGTGGGGCTACGATGTGGGCAACTATTTTTTGAATGCGGCAAAACAATTTGGCACAAATTTCGAACAGTATTTGACCGCTTTCAACTACAATGGGTTACAAACTCCGCTTACCTTTCGGCGTTACGACACTTTCGGGGGATTTGTCAATCGGGGGCTTTACATCATTCGCTACAATGGCGACCAAACCGAAAAATTTACGTATAAAGACCGTTAATGTACCAATATGCAGTTCGCTACCCACTTTCGGATGCTCACACTGTTTGCAGCCCTTGCCATCAGCCTGTCAGCAAAGGCACAAACCTCTGCTTTTAAGCCAGAATGGAGCGTAGGAGTAAATGCCGGCATCAACTTCCCCCGCATAGATTTCAACCCGTCGGTGCGGAATGCTTCGCTCACGGGCAAAACGCTGGGGGCAAGTGTCCGTTACACTTCGGAAAAAAACTTTGGAATATCTGCCGAGCTAAACTATTCGGAGTTAGGCTTCCGCCAAAACTTTGAGGATTACGACCCGTCGTATGCCTACACGCGCGAAATGAACTACTTGTCGCTACCGGTGATGACCCACATTTACTTTGGCAAAAAAGCTCGTTTCGTGTTCCACGTAGGGCCACAACTGAACTTGCTATTGAGCAACAGAGAAGCTTACAGCGAGTCGCTCAGCACCCTTATTGCTTCGGGAAAAGCTGCCGAAACACTGGGCGTGGCAGAACATTTCGGGAAAAGCATCGACCGCAGATTCGACTATGGCATTGCTCTGGGTACGGGTATGGAGTTGCGGTCGCCCGTGGGCGAATTTATGCTGGAGGGCAGATACTACTTAGGCTTGGGCGATGTGTTTAACAACAGTCGCAGCGACTACTTTTCGCGGTCGGCACATCGTGTGGCAAGCGTGAAACTAACGTATTTCATCAAAAGTTTTTAGAAAAGATTCAACAACAATGAAACATCATACCATCGTAGGGCTGGGAGAAATTTTGTGGGATGTATTTCCGCAAGGCAAACGCTTGGGCGGTGCTCCTGCCAATTTTGCTTTTCACGCATCGCAGTTCGGGCATCGAGGGGTGGCAGTGAGTGCCATCGGCAAGGACAAAGCGGGGCAAGAAATAATGGAAGAGCTGAAACACACTACTTTGCAGCATCTGATTTGCGAAACCGACTATCCTACCGGAACCGTGATGGTGAACGTGGACGAGCGAGGCATTCCCCACTACGAAATCACCGAAAATGTGGCTTGGGACAATATCCCTTTCACCCCCGAAATGGAACAGCTGGCACAACAAACCGACGTGGTGGTGTTTGGCTCTCTGGCTCAAAGAAACTCCGTATCGAAAGCCACCATTCACTGCTTTTTGGAGACCATGCCCGCCCACAGCCTCAAGGTTTTCGACATCAACCTGCGTTTGCACTACTATTCGAGAGAGCTTGTAGAAGAGTCGCTCCGCTTAGCCAATATATTGAAACTGAATGACGAAGAGGTGAAACTGGTTGCCAACCTGTTGGAAATTCCTCACACGGACGAGATAGAAATCTGCAACTACCTGCGTACTGTTTACCGGCTCGATATTGTGATATTCACTAAGGGGACAGATGGCAGCTACGTGTTTCGAGGTAGCGAAACATCGTTTCAGCCCACACCTTTGGTGCAGGTGGCCGACACTGTGGGGGCGGGCGACTCGTTTACAGGAGCATTCATCGGCTCGCTACTCAATGGCAAAACACTATCCGAAGCCCATCGGCGGGCTACCCAAGTGGCCGCTTACGTTTGCACGCAACACGGAGCGATGCCTCTACTCCCCGATGAATTGAGGAGATAAGCCTCCACCACGCATAGCAAGAATATTGAGGGGTGTTGCAAAAGGTATGCAGAGAGTGTGCTTTTTGCAGTGCCTTTGCAAATTTTCCCCCCACCTGCTTGTTTTGTTTGCTGAAAACATTTATTACTTTTGCACACAGATAAAACAAGCAAAAAATGAAAACTACCACAGCAGATATATCTTATATTACAGCCATAAACTTTATGGCAGGCTCTACTTGGCTTTGCCCGATGCTTGATTTCACCCACTCGCTTACATTTATTAATAAAATTATCTTGGGGAAGCTCTGTCCGACCTAAAAAAAGGGGTGGAAGCAAGAGAACATTGTCAAACCATTTTTTCAATTGTATTTTTATATGAGGAAAATCATTACCATTATCGCCCTTACGATGCTATCGGGTATCGTACTCGGGCAAACCAAAGTAGGGCAACTCTACTACTGGGTTACGGGTGAAAACACCGTGAGCGTGGTACCCGAACAGTCGGGTTATCCATACTACAACGAAGGCAATAACCCTACGGGCAATGTCGCCATTCCCCCAACGGTGGATATAGGGGACAACACCTACACTGTTACAAGCATAGGAGAAAGGGCATTCTTGTTTTGTACGGGTTTGACAAGCATCAACATCCCCACTTCAGTTACAAGCATAGGAAGCTGGGCATTCTCGCATTGTACGGGTCTGACGAGCGTAAATATCCCTAGCTCTGTTACAAACATCGGAGGGTACGCATTCTCTGGTTGCTCGGGTCTTACAAGCATCAACATTCCAAACTCGGTAACAAGTATAGGAGATGGTGCATTCTCTGGTTGCTCGGGACTGACGAGCATCAACATTCCTAACTCGGTTACAAGTATAGGAGAGTCCGCATTCTATGGTTGCTCGGGTCTTACAAGCATCAACATCCCTAACTCGGTTACAAGTATAAAAAATGGGGTATTCAGGGGTTGCTCGGGTCTTACAAGCATCAACATTCCTAACTCGGTAACAAGTATAGGATACGAGGCATTCAGGGGGTGCTCGGGTCTGACAAGCATCAACATTCCTAACTCGGTTACAAGTATAGGAGAGTCCGCATTCGATGGTTGCTCGGGTCTGACAAGCATCAACATTCCTAACTCGGTTACAAGTATAGGAGAGTCCGCATTCTATGGTTGCTCGGGTCTGACAAGCATCAACATTCCTAACTCGGTTACAAGTATAGGATACGAGGCATTCAGGGGTTGCTCGGGTCTGACAAGCATCAACATTCCTAACTCGGTTACAAGCATCGGAGAGTGGGCATTCGCCTATTGCTCGGGTCTGACGAGCGTAAATATCCCCAATTCTGTTACAAGTATCGGAAAGTACGCATTCGATGGTTGCTCGGGTCTGACGAGCGTCAATATCCCTAGCTCGGTTACAAGTATAGGAAATGGGGCATTCTATGGTTGCTCGGGTCTGACGAGCGTCAATATCCCCAATTCTGTTACAAGTATCGGAGAGTACGCATTCTCGAATTGCGAGGGTCTGAGAGAGGTTACAGTTAATTGGGCTACCCCATTGGCAGTAGCCGAGAATGTTTTTAACAAAATCCCTATCAACAACGTTACTCTGAGTGTACCTGCCGGCACGGCAGAGCAGTATCGCCAAGCCGATGTGTGGAAAGATTTCGGCAACATTGTGGAGGGAACATCTTCCATCCTTTCGGCTGTGGGCGGTAAAGATGCCATCACCGAGATATACAACCTGCGTGGCGAGCGTCTGTCGGCAACCAGCATCGATGCCTTGCCGCAAGGAATCTACATCGTGAAAAAAGGCGGAAAAGCCATCAAGGTGGTGAAGCCGTAGGGCTTCCTCCCCTCTTGCACCTTCAATCCCCCGCTCCTAAGCCGGAGAGGGGGATTTTTTTCTATCTGCCCCAAAACAATAAAAAGAAACGGCGACACCTGAAGAAGTGCCACCGTTTGCAGTTGCTTTATTTTACGTTTATCGTA
>JBHBVA010000152.1:0-4474 GCA_041793355.1 Bacteroidota bacterium
CTCCAATCGATACTTTTGCCGGACGCACAAAGCTAAAATCTGTTTTACGGTGGGCTAAATTACCGGCTATCACTGTATAGGTTTCACTCTCTGAGAATGATATTCCTTTGTTATCCAGCGTTTTGCGTAGATATTGCACAACAATACTTTGCTCTTCCACATTTTTTTCATTCCATTCTGAAAGTGCATTGTTTTTTTGATTGTCAATGGTTTGTGTACCTGCTAATGCGGTGGTTTTGCAACAGTTGCTTTGTTCGGTCAAAAGTATTTCGGGGGTTGCTCCCATCCAAATATCACTTTGGGGGCTGAAGCACAGATATACAAAACTTTCGGGGTAGAGGTCGCACGCTGCTGCGAACAACTGAAACAGGGAAATATCTTGCAATTTATTTACAATTTTGGTTCGTGAAAGAACCAGCTTTTCTACTTGCTTTTGCTCCACACACTTCCGAAACAACTCAAACATTTGTGCATATTCCACTCGATGTGTAGAGGTAATATCTTTCAGACAATCAATACGTTTTAGCTCTCCCTTGCCGGCGGAGTCGGAAAAGTGTTTGTCGATTTTAGCCCATCCGCTTAACTGAATGTCGGCAGGGATAAGCACAGCCGGTTGTGTGGCACTGAGTAGAAAAGGGGCAAATATAAACCCTGCTTCGTTGTCGGTAATATCATTTAACGAATGAAAAACTTTGCAGGGAGTAGAGGTTTGCAGTGTGCAATGCGGTTCTTTCTCGCCGGGTAAACGGTAGAGTGCAAACGCCACGTCATCAGCTACCAAATGTTCTAAATATTGAATATTTTTCATCCTGAAAGTCAGTGCATTATTTTGAATAGTAACTCTTTAAGCAAATCGCCGTTGGAAGACGAAACGTTGTCCACTCCTTTGCCTTTGGCATCGAATGTGCGGAGAAGCGAAATAATTTCCATCGTTTTCATTACCTTGTAGTTACGTATCCCCGTAACGTAGTCGCGTGCTTGAAAAGGGCGTACCCCCAGCTCCTGAGCTAAACCGTTTTCGCTTTTGTCGGCAGCCCAATAGCAAATAAGCAGATTGCTGAAATAATTGAACAGCACGCTCAACGTCATCAAATAAGGGTTGTTTTTTGGGTTTTTATCGAAATAGATGGCTATTTGACTTGCTTTGGCGAAATCTTTGTCAATTACGGCTCGCAGAAGCTCGAAATTGTTGTAATCTTTGCTGATGCCGATATTTCGTTCAATCAGCTCGCCGGTAATTCTTTTCTCGGTTGGCAATAGCGACAAACAGAGTTTATCTATCTCATTTGTTACTTTCTGAAGGTTGTTTCCCAAAAAGTCGGTCAGCATTTGTGCCGATTTTCCATCGATGTTCAGCCCCTTATGTTGCACATACGAGGTTATGAAAGATGGTATCTTGTTGTCGTACAACTTGGCACTTTCAAATACGATGCCGTGCTTGGCTATGGCTGAATATACTTTCTTCCGTTTGTCCAGCGTTCCATACTTATAGTTGAGTACCAGTATTGTGCTGGGCATCAGGTGGTTGAGGTAAGTTTCCAACAACTCGATGTTTTCCAATTTTTGAGCTTCTTTCACCACTACCAATTGCCGCTCGCTCATCATCGGGTAACGCCTCATTACTGCTATCAGATTGTGTGTATCGGCATCCGGACCGTAAACAATGGTTTGGTTGAAATCCCTTGCATCATCGGTCAAGGCGTGTTCTATCAGCAAATCCGTAAGCACATCGATGAAATACGACTCCTCGCCCATCAATAGATAGACGGGCCTAAAGTCGTGTTTTACAATACTTTGCCGTATCTGTTCAAACGTTGGTGTTGCCGTTGTCGTCGCCATTTTTTACCGAAAAAGCAAGTTGTGTATCAAGCCGCGAATGCTATTCCTCGTCGAAACGGAGGTGCTTCACCGTTCTGCCGTCGTTTATCAAGGTGGTGAGCGATTTGATACCTACCAAAACGTGTTCTTTCACGAAGTTGGAAGTAATGCTGCGGTCGCTCTCTTCTGTTTTTACGCCATCGGGGGTCATTGGTTGGTCAGACACCAGCAACAAAGCTCCCGTAGGTATTTTGTTGGCAAATCCGCAAGTGAACAGCGTAGCGGTTTCCATATCCACAGCCATCGCTCTGATTTGGCGGAGGTAGTCCTTAAACTTGTCGTCGTGTTCCCACACTCGTCGGTTGGTGGTGTACACTGTTCCTGTCCAATAGTCGCGTCCAAAGTCGCGGATGTTGGATGAAAGCGAACGCAGAATGCTGAATGCCGGCAAGGATGGCACTTCGGGCGGAAAGTAGTCATTAGATGTTCCTTCTCCTCGAATGGCAGCAATAGGCAGAATGTAGTCGCCCAGATTGTTTACTTTTTTCAGTCCTCCGCACTTACCCAAAAACAAAACAGCTTTGGGTTTCACGGCACTTAGCAAATCCATAATGGTGGCAGCGTTGGCACTTCCCATTCCAAAGTTGATGATGGTGATACCATTTGCCACGGCATTGGGCATATTTCCTCCTTGTCCCACAATGGGTACATTAAAGTGTTCTGCAAAAATCTCCACATAATTAGTGAAGTTTGTCAAAAGTATATATTGCGTAAACTCCTCCAACGGACGTTTGGTGTAGCGAGGCAACCAGTTTGCCACTATTTCTTGCTTTGTTTTCATATTCCCACTAATTTTGTCTTTTAGTTATCGACTTTCTTGGCAACAGAATACCGGCTGCTTTAGCAAGCGGATGCCCTGCCAAGTTTAATTTGCAAAGATACGAATGTTAGAGTTAAATTTGCCTCCGTGTGGCGTGAAAATAAAAAAAACGGAAAACGGCTTCGTCGTTTTCGATACCTTGCGGGCTAAATATGTGGCACTTACGCCGGAGGAATGGGTGCGACAAAATTTTGTGCAATTTCTTGTTCGGCACAAAGGATACCCGGCTGCTTTGATTGCCAACGAGATGCAAATCAAGCTCGCCAATCGCACAAAACGTTGCGATACCGTAGTGTACAACAAGCAGTTAGCTCCGTTGATGATTGTTGAATACAAAGCTCCTCACGTGGCCATCACGCAAGAGGTGTTTGAGCAAATATCACGCTACAACTACGTGTTGCGAGTGCCTTATTTGGTGGTTAGCAATGGATTGTCACACTTTTGCTGTCGCATTTGCTACGACGATATGACTTGTGAATATTTGGAAGAAATACCCGATTACGAAAGCATTGTCGGGGGCTGACAATTGCCCCAATCTTCCCCCCTTCTTTTTGCCAATTGCAACGAAAATATTAACTTTGAGCGGATTTTGCCCGCAAGGCATACGTTAAAAGGTGAGGGACGGAATGTAGAATCCGCCCCGGTGTTTTGGTAACAATTAGAAAATCAACAGAATAGAATATGTTTCCCAACGACGACGATTTGGATGGCTATACTCCCGCAGACGAAACTCCACAGCACCCCGAAGAGGATGATTCTTCTCCGCAGGAAAGGAGTTCCTACAAAGTGCCTGTGCGAGAGGGCGACAATTTGATGCACCTTTCGGGGATGTTTCAGGATTGGTTTTTGGACTATGCCTCCTACGTGATTCTGGAGCGTGCCGTTCCGCACATTGCCGACGGATTGAAACCCGTGCAACGTCGCGTTCTGCACTCAATGAAACGGATGGATGACGGGCGTTACAACAAAGTGGCAAACATCATAGGGCACACGATGCAGTTTCACCCTCACGGTGATGCCTCTATCGGTGATGCGTTGGTAAATTTGGGGCAAAAAGACTTACTTATCGATTGTCAGGGAAACTGGGGAAACGTACTCACCGGCGATGGTGCCGCCGCTCCTCGTTACATCGAAGCCCGCCTCTCGAAGTTTGCATTGGAAGTGCTATTCAATCCCAAAACCACCGAGTGGAAACCGTCATACGATGGGCGAAACAAAGAACCCATCACACTTCCCGTAAAATTTCCCTTACTGTTGGCTCAGGGGGTAGAAGGCATTGCCGTAGGTTTATCGTCGAAGATATTGCCACACAACTTTAACGAGCTGTGCGATGCTGCTGTATCATACCTTCAAGGTGATGATTTTCAGTTGTTTCCCGATTTTCAGACCGGTGGATTTATCGATGTGGAAAAGTATAACGATGGCGAACGTGGTGGCTCGGTAAAGGTACGTGCGAAAATATCAAAGTTGGATAACAAAACATTGGTAATCACCGATGTACCTTTCGGAAAAACTACATCGTCATTGGTCGAATCGATTCTGAAAGCCAACGAAAAAGGTAAAATAAAAATCCGAAAAGTAGATGACATCACCAGCGGTAGTGCCGAAATTCACGTACATTTGGCAGCGGGTGTGTCGTCCGACAAAGCGATAGATGCTCTGTACGCTTTCACCGATTGCGAAATCAGTATATCGCCCAACTGTTGCGTTATCGACAGCAACAAACCCGTATTCACAACAGTGAGCAACGTGTTACGCATCTCCACCGACAACACA
>JBHBVA010000153.1:0-12135 GCA_041793355.1 Bacteroidota bacterium
AACAACCAAAAGTACGAGATACATAGTACTACCAGAGTAACCAGCCTCAGCAACCTGATGGACAGCCGCTCGGATGCTATCACCTTTTTGCCACAGGGCGATGTATATCAACGCAGCCGGCACCAGCTCACCAGCGACAACGTAACCGTTACCAGTAGCCACTTCCTATCGCGTTATATAAAAAAGGTGAATGTAACGTTCGAACCGGAACTTACCTACCGCCGTTACAGTCAAGCAGGTAGCAACCAAGCAGCCACGCTCACTACCAACCCCGCACAGTGGGCACACTTGAGTTCGGTGAGCAGCTTGGTGGCCGGCTCTGTGGCACGTGCCAGTATGCTCAACCACCAGCACAACCAAAACCAAGCCAACGAGCATTACCTGCATCCATCCGCAAAGTTGCGGCTACACAGTCGTCCCTGGAAGTCTGTTGCCGACCTTGTGTGGCTGAATGCTCGCATCGACTACGAAAGCACCCGCCGCAAGCAGTATGCCCACCTATTTACCGAGTACCCTGCATCGCCCTTGCAAGCTACCGACTTTCGCAACCAATATACGTACATCCCCAGCAAAAATTTGAGGACAGACGTATCGCTCTTATATGTGTATGTGCTACCAATCGGCATATCCATATCGCCAACGTATCGGTATCAGTATCAGCACATCCACAACGACCGCAACATCTACCGCTTAGATTCGCTACCCGACTGGCGTGTGGGCACCACACACCTTCTGGGCGAGCTACCATCGGCAACCAACCTGCTACAAAGCACCATCGACCAGCAAAACAGCTACTACTCTAAGCAGAAAACCTCTGTACACACCACAGGTATGGAAGTAACGGGCGAGTTCAACGGTGCCGGCGGACGCTTCGCATTGGAGGCAAAGTTACCCGTTCGATTCGAAAATCGTCAGCTGCACTACCACCGCCAACAGCGACAAAGCTACTTGCAACGTAGCTACACGTTTATGGCCCCCACGCTATCGTTCTACTGGCAACAATACGCACCGGGAGCCTACCGCTACTACGGCGTGCAGGCCTCGTGGGAAGCAACGGCACCCTCGATGCTGCAACAGATAGAGGTGCGAGACAACAGCCAACCCCTGAACGTGGAACTGGGTAACCCCAACCTGCAACCCACCCACACCCTGTCCACCAGTGCATCTTTCGTCAAACACGTTCAGACAAGGGAGCGGGTTATGCAGGCCACAGTAAGCTACTCCCGCGTGAACAGTGCCGTGGCAATGGGCTTTGTGTACGACAAAACTACGGGCATACGCACCACGATGCCGCAAAATATCGATGGTAACTGGCACACCGGGCTCAACCTCACCTACGGGCAGGCACTGGGCAAGCTCAATCGTTGGAGCTTCAAAAACAACATCTACCTCACCTACGGGCACAGCGTGGACTTGGTGGGGGTAGAGGGTCTGTCCATCCCCCAAAAGAGCGTGGTGAAAAACTGGAATGCTCACAACACCCTGGAAGTGAAGTATCGCCTGCCCAACCACCAACTGGGGGCAAAAGTGTATGGCCGATGGAACAAGCTCACCAGCAACCGCCCCGACTTTACGGAAGTGAATGCCGGCGACTTCAACTGCGGTATCACCACCCTGTCGGATTTGATGTGGGGGCTACAGCTACACTCCGACCTCACACTATATGGTCGCAGAGGATACGTAAACGAGGCAATGAATACCACCGACCTGGTGTGGAACGCACGCCTCAGCAAACGCTTCATCAACGGTAATCTCACCGTAATGGTGGATGCTTTCGACCTGCTGGGGCAGCTCTCCAATATGCAACGATACGTCAATTCGCAAGGGCAAACCGAAACTTATTACAACGTGGTGCCCCGCTATGTGATGCTAAAGGCTATATATCGTCTGAATATCGAACCTAAGGATAAAAAGAAGAAAAAATAATATCTATGAAACTGACCCGACAATTCGACCAAATGGATTGTGGACCCGCTTGCGTACGGATGGTTGCCGGCCACTATGGCAAGGACTATCCTCTATCTTACCTCCGCACTCACGCCCAGCTCAACCGCGAGGGCGTGAGCGTGGCAGGTATCCGCGAAGCGTTGGAACACATCGGTATGGACTCATCTACCTTCGAAATGACCAACGAGCAATTGGCAACCATTTGTCCTATACCGGCTATTTTGCATTGGGAACAAAACCACTTTGTGGTGCTGTACAAAATAAAGCAAAAACGCAATGGCAACAGAAAATATTACGTGGCCAATCCTGCGTATGGTAAACACACTTACAGCGAGGAAGAGTTTAACCGGTATTGGCTCAATGGCGACAAAGGAGTGGTGATAGGCTTAGAGCCCACAGTGGAATTTTACCACAAACAGCCTGTGAAACAAAAGCACAGCTTTTTCCGCTTTTGGCAAAAATATGTGTGGCCCTTCCGCACCGAAATGTCTCAATTGGCACTCGGACTACTGTGTGGTATCTTGCTGTCGCTCATCACCCCATTTCTTACACAAGCAATGGTGGACAACGGTATCGGAATGCGAGATATGGGCATCATCACAAGCATTATGGTGGCTCAACTGTGCATTTTTGTGGGCTCTTTCACGATGAACATTATCAGCAGTTGGGTAGCACTGTATATGAGTACTCGCATAAATATAAACGTACTGAACGACTATTTGAGTAAACTGCTGCGTTTGCCTATGACTTTTTTCGAAACAAAAAGTGTAGGCGACTATCAACAACGTATAGGCGACCATGCCCGGCTACAGGGGTTCACCACATCAAGTACTATGAACACCGCTTTCTCGTTGGTGTCGTGTGCCGTGCTGTCGGTGGTTATCGGCTTCTACAACATCTATCTACTGTTAGGGTATCTCAGCTTCACTGCACTAAGTTTGATGTGGATGACCTACTTCTTTCACAAACGCAAGGCACTGGATTACGAAGTGTTTAAAATTGGGGCTCGAAACCAAAACAAACTGTTTGAACTGATGAACGGAATTACCGACATCAAACTTAACGTGTACGAAAACTATAAAATAAAAGAGTGGAACCAGATGCAGGAGCAATTGTACGAAATGAGTCAGCGTACACTGAAACTCAATCAAATACAAGGTACGGGCTACACCGTCATCGGTCAGTTGCGAAACATCTTGCTCACCTTTTGGATAGCTACCCAAGTGGTAAATGGCGACCTCACACTGGGGATGATGATGAGCATATCTGCCATCATAGGGCAAATAGATGGTCCTCTGTCGCAACTATTGGGTTTTGTGCAGCAGTTTCAAGACGCAAAAATCAGTCTCGAACGCTCCGAAGAGGTACATCTGTGCCAAAATGAAGATACCGACAATCTGTTGCAGCTACCCGATACTCATCCGCTGGACATTCACATACGCAACCTCACCTTTCGCTATGCCGGAAGCGTAGGCAAACCTGCCTTAGACAACGTTAGCCTTACCATACCCGCAGGTAAAACTACGGCCATCGTTGGCGAAAGTGGCAGTGGTAAAACAACGCTGATGAAACTGCTCCTGAAGTTTTACGACCTGCCACCAAACAGCATCTTGATAGGCAACCATTGCATCACAACATATAGTGCCTCCTCCATTCGCCAAAGCACCGGTATTGTGATGCAGGACAACTTTGTGTTTTCCGACACCATCAAGCAAAACATCGTGTTGGGAGAAGAGGCCGATGAGGTGCGTTTGAGCCAAGCCATACACGCTGCCTGTCTGGACAACTATGTTGCCGACCTGCCATTGGGTGTGCACACTAAAATAGGCTCCGAAGGCAACGGCATAAGCGGAGGTGAAAGACAACGGATAATGATTGCTCGTGCCGTGTACAAACAACCTGTGTATATGATGCTGGATGAGGCAACCAGTTCGCTTGATGCCGAAAACGAACGCAAAATCACCCACAATTTGGCACAAACGTTTGACGGACGAACGATGCTCGTAATAGCTCACCGCTTGTCCACAGTGAAAAATGCCGA
Source organism: Bacteroidota bacterium (assembly GCA_041793355.1). Taxonomy (GTDB): domain Bacteria; phylum Bacteroidota; class Bacteroidia; order Bacteroidales; family Dysgonomonadaceae; genus UBA1309. The sequence goes on from JBHBVA010000153.1 coordinate 3,989, forward strand.
CAACATTATCGTACTAAAACGAGGCAAGGTAGTGGAACAAGGTACGCACGATAGCCTTATCGCTCAACAAGGCGAATATTATAATTTGATTAAGAACCAATTAGAATTGTCAAAAGAATGAAAGGTACCAATACGCACAAGCTCCGTTTCCCCATCCGTTACGGAATGTCCATCATCATAGTGGGTATGTTTGCCGGTTTGGCCGTTATGCTCAATAGCATTCAAATACGCAACAAGCAAGCCATCGATATTGTCCGTACAGACGGTAAAACAATTGCTTTCACCACACAATCGCCCCATCTGGCCATTGCCGTAGGCGACACCCTAACGGTGGACTCCGACAACCAACAACAGTTGCTGTATATCGTCCGCCAAATGGCTGTGCAACCACCCCATTATGTGCTTACGTTGCATCCTGTTGATGATAGCACCCTTCCGAGCCATACGAGTAGCAAATTCACAGGCTTTATTTACGTGGGTAGCACTCCTTTGTCGGCATTCATATTCAAAAAGTGGGGAAATTAAAGCCTTTCCCCACCCCGTAAATATCTAACCCTTAGTGTTAATGCCTTGCGATTACCGCATTCTTCAAAGTATAGCAAAATAACAAGTGCACTTGTCATTTGGGAGGCCGTGCAACAGGCTCTATAGATTGCAAGTAAGGGCGTACCCCCTACGCCCCCTACGATTGTAACACATTGAAAAACAAAAACCTGATTGATTACCTGTAATCTACTGCGGAATCCGGGTTTGAATTAGCTATATCAGTTACTTACGGGGGGTAAATTGGTTTGATACTGAGTTAAGGGCGAAGGGAGTTCACCTCTGTAAATGACCAAGCCCGACCACGAAGTGCGAGCGGAGCTAATATAGAAAATAACCAAACGAGTGCCGTGTTGTGCAATAGTCTCGTATTGTGTAATTTGAGGTGAAGAAAAGGGGGAGAGAGTCGCACACTTATCCTGTTGAGGAATACGAAAAACGAATAATGGCGAGCCTGTACGACTCGCCATTGCTATTTAAAGAAACCTGTAAAAAGATTACTTTTTTACTTTCCCAAAGTTACCTTATAAGTTTTTGAATTGGCACCATCCGTATTGGTTACCAACACCACTTTTCCTACCAACTCCGGCAAAGTGAATACCGATTTTTCGGTATTCAAAAGCAACCGACCTTGCAAGTCGTACACCTTGTTGGTGCCTTTGCCTGCCACCGTTACGGTGTAACCTTTTACAGAAATACCCGCTTGCGAGGCCTCTACTCCGCCAATGCTCGCCGATTCCGACGCACGGAATGTAACCACTGCTCCCGTTGCAATCGGCAACTTCACCGCATTGTTGTTCACCACCGTTGCTGTGAGTTCTACCCCGTTTGCATCGTAGAATTTGCCGTAAGTAGCAATGTTCGGATAGCTTACCACGCACTCTTTTCCGCTACCGGAAGATATGCTGAACGACTGTAGTTTACCGTTGGCCCAAGCAATATCCACTCCGAAATTGTTAGTGGCACGTAGCCCCTTGATACTACCGTTTGCCCAAGCTGTTGGCAATGCCGGAAGAATTTGGATAGTGTCGTGCTGGCTTTGTAGCAACATTTCGCCTACGCCTGCTGTTGCACCAAAGTTACCATCAATTTGGAAAGGAGCGTGCGAGTCGAACAAGTTGTAGTAAATACCACCGGCACCGGCATTAGTTCCATAGCTGGTTGAATGCTTCAAAGCCGTTCTCAAAATACTGTGTGCACGGTCGCCATCCAAGGCACGAGCCCAAAGGTTGATTTTCCAACCCATAGACCAACCTGTAGAAGCATCTGTACGGCGGTCCAACGAATTAATCAATGGTCGGAAATATTCGCTCGATGGTGAAATTTGGTTGAGAGGATGCAATGCCATCATGTGCGACATGTGGCGGTGTGTTCTCTCCCCTGCCGTTACGGTTGAATACTTCCACTCACGCAACAAAGGTCTGCCATTGTCGGGGTCATTTTCGATAGCCAATCCGGGGTCTAATTTGTTGAACTTGTTTTGCAAGTCTGTCTTGAACGTTTCGGAAACACCTGCTTCAGCACCAAGTGCCTCGATGGCTTGCAATGTGTTGTTGAACAAATCCCAAATCAACTGTTGAGCGTGAGCCACACCATCTTCCGAAGTGGGACCATGCTCCGGTGAATACTCATTGGGAGCCACCAACACATCCTCGTTGTTACGGCGTTCGGGAATAAGACGTTCCATCCAATACTCAGCACAGCTTACCATTACAGGAAGTGCCACATCTTTCAAATACGTTTTGTCTTGCGTATAGCGGTAATGTTGCCACATATGGGCACAATACCAAGCATTGGCAATCACATAATTCATTTGGAAAGTTCCGTAAGAACCAAAGATACTATTTTCAGTGTAGCAAGTCCATCCTTTGCTTTGGCCCGAATTGCGAGCATATTGTTTCCACTGAGGATGATTGATAGCCATATTGTGCACATAGTTGAGGAATGGTTTGTGCAACTCCGACAAGTTCATACTTTCGGCGGGCCAGTAGTTCATCTGCACGTTGATATTAGCGTGAATATCGGAGTGCCAGGGCGGAGTATTTGAATTGTTCCAAATACCTTGCAAGTTGTTTGGCAAGTTCACTCCACGAGAAGAAGCTATCAACAAATAACGTCCGTAGTTGAAGTACAATAGCTCCAACATTTGACGTTGAGCCTGTGTAGGCGAAGAGTTGTACGTGTTTACCAACTCGTAAGTTTCAATCTCGTTGGTTGCACTTGGCAAATCGAATTTCACGCGGTCGTACAAACCTTTGTGGTCAGCCACGTGAGCGGCATACAAGGCATCCCAAGTTTGCGATGCAGCAGCCTCTATACGAGTAGTCAATGTATTGCGAATAGTGCCGGCATCTCCGCTAATGAAGTCGCTATTTGTTTCGTCAAAGTTGGTGCCACCAACCAAATACACCACAACTTCCGATGCTCCTTGCACGGTGATGCCTGTAGAGTCGGCAGTCATTGTTCCACCGGTATGCACCACACGGATGCGAGCCTCAAACGAAACCAAATCCGACTGACCTTGGAACAAGCCTGTTCCGTCGTTCGAGTAAGTAGCCGGTGCTCCGTTGGCATTGTAGAGGTAGAATTTTTGGCTGATTGTACCTGTGCCTTCCGCTTTCAAACGCACTGCGATGGTACGTGCAGGATGGCTTGCAATGTACTGACGCGTGTATTTGGTGCCATTGTGTGTATATTGCATTCCGGCAGTAGCTGTTTCGAGGTCCAGATAACGCACATAGTCGCTTACCGATGTCGCTCCACTCAAATCCTCCATATAAAGATGTCCGAAGTTGAGATAATAACCGTAAGCTGTTTTACTACCGCTCCAAAGTGTTTTTTCATTGAATTGCAACAAATCCTGACGCACACCGCCAAACATCATTGCACCAAACTGACCATCGCCGATAGGCAAGCCATACTCCATCCAAGGGTTAGCCGACGAACGTTGTGGCGAAATAGCAGGATGCTTGTACCACAACGTATTTTTGTTTACGGGGCGATAACTGTTGTCTGAAGTATATGTATATTCCGGCAAAGCAACGGGCAACACGTCGGGGAATTGGAAATCGTTTTCAGGAATGAACACCAATGGATTATTTACATCATTGGAGTTCCATGCTCCCAACTCTCTACCTACGCCGGCACCACCAAATTGGTTCATCGCCTTGTTTGAAAGTGTGCTATTCGATATTTCCCAGGCTGGAGCATAATCCGTGTTACCTGATACAACCAAACGAAGATTGCCATCTGTGCTACCGGTAGTAAATCTTTGAGTAGTAGTGTTATAATAAACCTTACGACCAGAAGCATTCACCAACTCAAAGGCTCCTTGTGCACCAACAAGTTTCCACAATTGGCCTTTGTATGTGCGTGGCGAAATTTTAGTAGCAGTTTGCAATGGAGCACCTTCTCCCCTGTCGGTCAAGTAAGCCTGCACATTGCCTGTACCTTTGTTTTTGAATGCAACGTAATACCACACTTCACGATCCGTAGTGCTGAACGTGGGGTCTCCTCCATTCAAAGGAGCTCCATCTTCAGTAACGAAGTCGATAGGGTTATTGTTGTCGCCCAAATACCAAGCACCTAATTGCTTACCTACACCGGCTCCTTGCCATTGGTTCATACCTCTGTCCGAGATTTGTGAAGCGGAAATTTCCCAACCCGGCCTGTAAGTAGTGCTGGTGGTGGTTACCAGTTTCAATTTTCCGGTTTGTACCACAGAGGCAGCAAAACGGCTGTCGTTGCTAAAGCTTGTGCCGTTGTAATACACGTGTCGTCCCTCTTTGCTGATAAGCTCGAAGTTGTCTTTCGTACCTACGAGTTTCCACAACTGCGGACTCTCTTGCAACTGATTTTTCTGAGCTAATTCTGTACGGAGAATACCATCGCCTTGGTCGCCAAGAACGGCCTTACCATTCTTAAACTGAACGAAATACCACGTTTCGGCACCATCGGTGCTGAACGTAGGCAACGTCTGCCCGTGGGCGGTGAGAAAACCCGTAAGAAGAAGCAAACAATAAAAGAATTTCTTCATCTCTGTAATTTTATAAAATTGTAATTAATGGTTTTGCGGGGTAAAAGTAAACAAAAATCCTTACACTCCAATTTTGCACACAAATATTTTTACCAATCGTGTTCGCTGTTTACCTTTTTATCAGCTCTTGTAGCACTTCAAAAGCCACCGGACAAGTCTCAGCATTTTTTACGGTGAGCTTGTATATTTGGTAAAACTTACGCCTGTCGGTATGCGGATACTCGCGACACGCCTTAGGGCGAGCCTCGTAAATGGAACAATAGTTGTCGGGCATCAAAAAGGGGCAAGGTATCTGGCGAAACACATAGTCGCCCTCTTCATCTATACGGAGATACTGCTCCACTACGGCAGATGGCTTCATCCTCAAAGCCTTAGCCATTCGTTCAATATCTTTATCCGTGATAAGTGGGCCCAACGTGCGGCAACAATTGGCACATTCCAAGCAATTGATTCGCTCAAATGCTTCGCTATGCAATTCAAGCACGGTATCATCCATCTTCTCCAGCCGCTTCTTATTCTTTTTAAGATAAGCGAGAAACTGCGAACGGTACTTTTCTGCCAAAGTAGGAAGTTCAGTGATATATTTTTTCATTGGCTCGGTTGTCTGCGTAAGTGAGTTCGCCCACAACGGGCAGTTGCATCAAAGTTTGAATTTCGGATACATCTTTTTTATTACCAATCAGATACATCAGTTTGGCAAGTGTGCTTTCGGTGGTCATATCCATTCCGCTCACCACACCGGCTTTCAGCAATTCGTTGCCCGTTTCGTAACGGTGCATCTCCACGCTACCCGAGGCACATTGAGTTACATTCACCACCACTATTCCTCTGGCAACAGCCTGACGCACAGCATCAATAAACCATTGTTGCTTAGGTGCATTGCCCGAACCATAAGTTTCGAGAATTACCGCTTTGATGCCTTCTGTTTGCAAAATTGTTTCAACCACCACTTGTGAAATTCCGGGAAAAAGTTTGAGTATCACGATGTTAGTATCCAACGCATAGTTAAACTCCGTAGGTTTGTCGTAATTGGGGCGGAGAATGTGTTGCCTATCGTACCGAATTTCGATACCCGACTTTGCCAAGGCAGGGTAATTATACGAGCGGAAAGCACTAAAATTGTCGGCATTCATCTTCACCGTTCTGTTGCCCCGCATCAGATAATTTTGAAAAAATATGCACACCTCCGGAGCGATGGGTTGCCCTGCATCGTCCTTGTCGGCTGCTATCTCAAGTGCAGTTATAAGGTTTTCTTTTGCATCCGTGCGGAGCTTGCCGATGGGCAGTTGCGAACCTGTGAGTACGATGGGTTTTGTAAGGTTGCGAATCATAAAACTCAATACCGATGCCGTGTATGCCATCGTGTCCGTGCCGTGTAGCACCACAAATCCATCATAACGCTGATAGTTGTCCTCAATCATTTTTACCAGTTGCGTCCAATGTTCGGGGTGCATATTGGAGGAATCTATCGGCGGACGAAAAACGACCGTATCCACCCGAAATTTGAAACGCTCCATTTCGGGAAAATGCTTACGTAGATGCTCAAAATCAAACGATTCCAAAGCCGATGTTTCGGGGTTCTCAATCATCCCGATAGTGCCACCGGTGTAAATCATCAGCACGTGTGCATTGTTGTCTATCATAACCTTTACAACCTACTTATTTTCATTTCGTCAGCAAATGAGCTGAAAAAACAAGGTCAAATATACAGTATTCTGCATATTTGACCAAGTAAAGCTCTCTATATTTTACAATTTGCTACTATGCAATTCCTCGTGCACCGTAGGAATCATTGTAGGGAAAAGCTCGCGAATATTCTCCTCCACTCGCACAGCCAACGCATCGGCACTGATATTCAACGCATCGGCAACAGCTTGATACACCTCTTCGAGAGGAGTTTCGCTCTCGTCCGTTTCGATAAAAAGGCGGTTGAGCGGAATGTTCGATATGGCTTCGTCATTAAATTTGGTACCGATGGTAAACCAAAAGCCTTGTTTCACAAGCTGATTGGTCAGCTCGGGATTTCCTCTGAACCCGTGAATAATCCACGCCTGACGTGGTTTGTACTGCTTGCGGAGCAAAAGCAATTCTTCCCACGCCTTTACACAATGAATAATCAGAGGTTTTTCCAATGCCTCCGAAAGGCGGATATGTTGCTCAAACACGTCCTTTTGTACTTGTAAATCAGGACCTTTTAGCTTATCCATCCCGGCTTCGCCGATTGCCACTATGCGTGGATGCCCTGCTATCTCTGTCAAAAAGGCGAGTTGTGCCTCAGCATCCTCCGAGTGCCAGGGATGTATTCCGCAAGTAAAAAACCAATTTTCGTTTGCCCCTACGGCATCTTCAAACCCCAACGGAAATACGTTGAGGATACGCCTATGCGAGGGTTCGTCACTTTCTTCGTTTGTCAAATTGTACGTGTGTATATCGTATAAGTCCATATATAAAATAAGGATGATTATTCATTATCAATACGTTAAGGAACGGGGTCGTATCCGTGTCCTCCCCACGGATGGCACTGTCCGATGCGTTTCACCGCCAGCCATCCACCTTTGAAAGGACCATATTTCCGTATGGCCTCTGTGGCATACGCCGAGCAGGTGGGTACATATCTGCACGAGGGAGGGGTGAAAGGCGAAATGCAACAGCGATAAAAGTTCACCAAAGCCAACATTATGTTACCAAGCCACTTATTTATCATTTTCTGACGGATTTGAAGGTGAAATTAGCAATGATTGCAAGGTGGTAAGGGCCTTTTGCATAGCCCGCTGAACTTCGCCGTACGGAGCAAGTTCGCTTTTGAGGTACAGAAACGCTATATTCATCGAAAACGGCAACGGAGCCAAGCTGTCCGAAAGTTGATGTCGCTGCGTTCGGAATGTTTCACGAATTAGTCGCTTCATCCGGTTGCGTTTGTTGGCACGTTTAAGCCGCTTTTTGGGAACGCTCACCAACATAGCAAGGTCGCATTTGCAGTTTTTGGGTTTCTGCAAATACACCACACGCAGAGGATAACTTACAAAGGAACTCCCAGAGGAGAACAACGCATCCAACTCCTTTTGGCTGGTGATACGCATTTCCTTGGGCAACGTAGCTTGAGGTTTACTGACCGAATCTTCGTTCATCAATTTTCCTTAGAAATTGCGACAAAGATATATATTTTTGAGAAACGAACAAATAGATTGTCAGCGAAAAGCTGTTGCACCTCCCCCCAACTTTACGTTTCATTTATCCACTTTGATGAACCTCAAAAGAATTATCAGTGGCTAATCGGCTGATAGTGTTCAGCTATTTTTCGTTTAGCAATTTAAAAAAAGGAAAGCCACACTCCCTGAAGCTTAATGCCTCTTGGAAGTGTAGCTTTATATCGCCCCACAAGACAAACTAACAAGATATTTTTTCTATCCTCCGCTGATGCCTTCCACCTTCAAAAGCGGTAGTCATAAAGGCAACTACCATCTGATAAGCCTGTTCGTGGCTTACAAATCGCCCGGGAATGGCAATCACATTGGCATCGTTGTGCTGACGAGCCAAAGCGGCAATTTCCACGTTCCAGCAAAGAGCC
>JBHBVA010000154.1:0-2775 GCA_041793355.1 Bacteroidota bacterium
AGGATGGATGCTGTCGCAAATGGTATCGTGGCGACCTCGAAACGTATGGCAAGCCGATGCGTTTGTGTCTTATTTCAAGGCAGATGACTACAATGCCCGACTGTACAGTCGCGAACGGAACCTCACTTCCACGTTTTATATGCCGATGCTTTACAATCACGGTGTGCGGGGTTCGCTTGCCGGGCGGTGTAATATCCGTCCCAATTTGAGCCTTGCGGTGAAGTGCGGCATCAGCAAATACTTCGACCGCCAAAGTATCGGTAGTGGTTTGGAGCAAATAGATGCCAAGCACCGCATAGATGTGCTGACGCATCTGCGATGGGTATTTTAGCGTAAGAGATAAGAGGAGGTAAAAAACTCAAACGGACAACAGCCTAAGTAAGACAGTTGTCCGTTTTCGCATTAAACACACAAACTAAACATTATTTTCTATTATCCACATTTGGATGCTCCACAGTTGTTGCATTTAAGGCAACCTTCCTGATAAACAAGGGTTTCCATTCCACAAACAGGACATTTTTGCCCTCTGGCTTCGGCTCCGTTGGGAACGTATTTTTTCAAAGCACGCTCCACTCCGTTTTTCCACGTGTTGATGGTTTCGCTTTTCAAGTCGAGCCCTTGCACCAGTTTTATCACTTGGTCGATAGGCATTCCGTAACGCAATACGCCCGAAATGAGTTTGGCATAGTTCCAATATTCGGGGTTGAATTTCTCGTTCAAACCTTCGATGGTGGTTTTGTAGCCCCGTTTGTTTTTGAATTGGAAGTCGTAATGACGTTCTCCGGTTTCGGGGTCTTCGCTGCGAATGATAGTACCTTCGGTAACGTGTTTGGGCAACATCAATCCGTCTTCGTCGTCGGCAATACCGGTAAAAATCTCGTACGGACGATTGTCGAGCAATCCCACAAAGGCAATCCATTTCTCTTTGTTGTTTTGAAACTTCACCACATCGGCTTTCAGCTCGCGGGGGCGTTTTGCCACCACTGCCGGACGTTCGAAACATTCGTTTTTGTTTTCGTCTTTCTTTTTGTCTGTTGCCGATACCAATACGCCCGCTCTGGAGCCGTCGCGATACACTGTGCAGCCCTTGCATCCGCTTCTCCAAGCCTCGATATACAGTTGGCTTACAAGCTCTTCGCTTACATTGGAAGGCAAATTGATGGTTACGCTGATGGAGTGGTCAACCCACTTTTGGATGCGTCCTTGCATTTTCACCTTTTCCAGCCAGTCCACGTCGTTGGAGGTAGCATTGTGATAGGGCGACTTGGCAACCAACTCGTCCAACTCTTCGTTGGTGTAGTTTTTATCTTTTGCGTATCCGTTCATCTCCATCCAGGTGATAAACTTGTGGTGGAACACAGCGTATTCCTCCCAGCAGTCGCCCACCTCATCCACAAAGTCCACACGCACATCTTTGTCATTGGGGTTTACCTTGCGGCGACGTTTGTACACGGGCAAAAATACGGGTTCGATACCCGATGTAGATTGTGTCATCAAGCTGGTGGTACCGGTGGGAGCAATGGTCAAGCAGGCAATGTTGCGGCGACCGTGTTGTACCATATCCCGATATAATTGAGGGTCTGCCTCCGCCAAACGCTGTATAAAGGGATTGTTTTCCTCTTTTTTCGCATCAAAAATTTCAAAAGCTCCACGCTCTTTTGCCATATCTACGGACGAGCGGTAAGCGGCCAATGCCAACGTGCGTTGCACCTCTTCGGCAAAGGCAGATGCTTCTTCCGTTCCGTATCGGAAGCCCATTGCGGCTATCATATCTCCTTCGGCGGTGATGCCCACACCGGTGCGTCGCCCTTGAAGTGTTTTTTTGCGGATTTTTTCCCACAAGTGGCGTTCGGCACTTTTTACCTCTGCACTTTCGGGGTCGGAATCTATTTTGGCAAGAATAGCATCAATCTTTTCGGTTTCCAGCTCTATAATATCGTCCATAATGCGTTGGGCGTATATCACGTGCTGACGGAAGAGGTCGAAATCGAACCGTGCATTTTTTGTAAATGGCTCAATTACATACGAATACAAGTTGATAGCCAACAATCGGCAACTATCGTAAGGGCAAAGTGGAATTTCGCCACAAGGGTTGGTAGATACTGTGCGGAAGCCCAAATCGGCATAGCAATCGGGTACGGACTCACGAATGATGGTATCCCAAAACAGCACTCCCGGCTCGGCAGACTTCCAAGCGTTGTGCACTATCTTTTTCCACAAGTTGCGGGCCTCTATTTTTTTTGAGTGAGTGGGGTCGGCACTGTCTATGGGGTATTGTTGTTCGTACTGAACACCATCTACTACCGCCTGCATAAATTCGTCGTCTATCTTTACCGACACGTTGGCTCCGGTAACCTTGCCTTCTACCATTTTGGCATCAATAAAGGCTTCGGAGTCAGGATGTTTTATAGAAACACTTAGCATCAAAGCCCCACGACGGCCGTCTTGTGCCACCTCTCGAGTAGAGTTTGAATAACGCTCCATAAAGGGAACCAAACCTGTGGACGTGAGTGCCGAGTTCTTCACGGGCGAACCTTTGGGGCGGATGTGCGAAAGGTCGTGCCCCACACCACCGCGACGTTTCATCAGTTGCACCTGCTCCTCGTCGATACGCATAATGGCTCCGTAGGAGTCTGCTACACCATCCATTCCCACTACAAAGCAGTTGGAGAGGGATGCTACTTGAAAGTTGTTGCCAATGCCGGTCATTGGGCTACCTTGCGGTACAATGTACTTGAAGTGGCTGAAAAGGTCGAACAACTGCTGTTCGGTGAG
>JBHBVA010000155.1:0-2657 GCA_041793355.1 Bacteroidota bacterium
GCGAAGCACCAAGAATGTTATTTTGTTCAATAACAGTATTTTTAGAATTGGCAGTAAAATTGTACAGGACAGCTACAATAAAGACCTCTCAGAAAATATTTCAGAGCACATTCAAAAGGCATTTTCATCGAAAATCATACACGCTTATGCTCACTTGGAGCAACATATCCCCTCAAAAAAACAAGACAAGCTTGGACGTGTGCGTGCAGAATTTATCCCAACGGACACACCTTGGAAAGAGGAGGTGTTGCTACGACTTCCGACTCTTATTGAGGACTTGCAGGCTCGAGGATATACGTTGCAGGACATCGCTATTTTGGTTCGGAGCAAGGCGGAGGGGCTGGCTGTGGCCGAGTGCTTGCTCGCCTACAAAAAGTTGCATCCGCAGTCGCAATACCGATTCGACATTATTTCAAACGAAGCACTTTTCGTGGCAAACTCGGAGCAAGTGAAAACAGTGATTGCCATACTCCGACATTTTTTGCAACCGTTGGACAAAACTTTACGTGCTATCGCCGTGTACGAACTTCGTCGCCAACAAAAGGGTAATTTTTCCCACAGCACGGCATTGCTGAACACAGAATCGGATTTCTCGGATGAAGAATTAAGCAGCCTCAACGCCATTGCCAATCTGCCTTTGTACGAAATGATAGAGGGTATTTTTGCCCTTATACACACTCCGCAAACAAATGAAGATGTTTACATTCAAGCATTTATGGATATGGCTCTGGAGTTTTCGAACAATTACTCTGCTGATAATGAAGCTTTTCTTCGTTGGTGGGACGAGAGTGGGTGCAAAAAAACAGTGTTTACACCAGACACACAAGACGCTATTCGGATTATGACCGTACACAAGTCTAAAGGTCTGGGGTTCAATGTAGTGATACTCCCCTTTTGCCAATGGAACTTGGATGGCGATGTTCGCAATATACTTTGGTGCCGTCCGGAGGTGGAACCTTTCAGCAATCTGTCGCCCATACCGCTAAAATACTCGTCAAAATTGGGTGAAACAATATTTGCCACCGACTACTATAACGAAAAAGTACACTCATACATCGACAACCTGAACGTACTGTACGTGGCATTCACCCGTGCAAAAAACGAGCTATACACCTTTTCTCCTCGCCCGTCGAAAGAAAAAGTAACCGATACGAACGATGTGGCAAGCCTGCTTTGGACGTGCCTGCATCAAAACCCTGAAGGGGAAAATCTTATGGCTCTTGCCGAACACTTCAACGAGGACGACGGCTTGTTTGAGATGGGAAGCGATTACCTGCCCACTCCAAGCCTCAAGACCACAAATGAAACCGAAATAGTTGCCACAAAAACCGTCAGCATTCCATTTGACAACAGACTGAAAATAAGGCTTGTAAACAAATACTTCTTTGCAAAAGACGGACAACGCGAACTGGGTATTCTGATGCACGACATTTTGAGCAACATCCATCATAGAAGCGAGGTTCCGGAGGTACTGAAAAAACATATAGCAGAAGGCTACATCACCAACGATGAAGCCAAGCAAATGGAAAATGATTTATACGCTTTCTTTTCCATTCCACAAGTAAGCAACTGGTATAGTGGTCAGTACAAGATAAAGAATGAGGTGGAAATTTTATTACCGGATGGTAAATTTGTGCGTCCCGACCGAGTGATGCTCCACGAAGACAGTGCTATTGTTATAGACTACAAATTTGGCGATGTGGAAGCCCCCAAATACAAGCAACAGGTGCAACGCTATATGCACCACATCACCCAAATGGGTTATCCCAACGTAGAGGGATACGTATGCTACATCAAGCAAGGCAAAATAGTGAAAGTGTAAAAAACTTTGCTTGAAACCTTTTGCAGATATTGCCGCTTGTGCTAAATAATACTACCTTTGCGGATGCAAAAGGGTATGGCTCGTGTCGATACCCGTCAATGGCTCTGTAGTTCAACGGATAGAATAGAAGTTTCCTAAACTTTAGATAGGGGTTCGATTCCCCTCGGAGCTACTAAAACATAAATTCCGACACGTTTTCGGTTAGCAATTTTCCACCATTCAGGGTGTACCTAGCTCTCACAAAAATATCCCCTATACGAGGTCGTGTAACAGCTTCATTTATGCACTTTTTATTTATGTATTCTTACCCTTTTTGAGGTATTTAGAGGTATAAAAATCCCAATTTTAAGGTATTGTGATATGCCAGTTCGGGCTAACTTTCTTGTTTAAAACAAGCTTAGCTGTCTTGTATTTTGTGCACAGACGGCAATGCCTACGGTTTGTTTTCAGAGAAGCAGTATGTCGCCTATGCCGAACACAGATGATATTGCTCTTACTGTGGCAATACCCCGCATTTGAAAAATAGAAAAGGATGAAATACTACCTCCGCCATCGGCTTGCGAAAAGTCGAGGCGGAGTTTTTTTCTATTGGCTTGCATCTGACATCAGCCGATGTAAATCCAAATTAAATCGAAATGAGGCAATAGATTGCAAGTTAGGGTGTATTGCAACACATTGAAAAACAAAAAATTTGATTGGTTTTATTATCTGGGCGTATGCAATACGAGACTACGATTTACAACACATTGAAAAACAATAAAGGTTGATAATCAAGCGATTACCAACCTTTCTTTGTACCCAGACCCGGGGTCGAACCGGGATGGAAGTGAATCCA
>JBHBVA010000156.1:0-3964 GCA_041793355.1 Bacteroidota bacterium
AGATAATCCTGTACCCGATTATTCGACGGTGTTATCACAATGCATTCCGGATAAGGGAAACAAAGGTATAAATACTGTGTTTGGAATGGTGTCGGCGATTCTTACGGACAAGCAAGAACGCTACGTGGTGCTTGTAAATATAGGTGGTGGAGGTGAAAAGTATGAGGGAGGCAATTCGCAAGTGAAATACCTAAATGACCACTTGGCATATGGTACAATCAGACGTGATTTACGATACGGACGTTATACCAATCCTACCGATTTGGATATGGATGAAATGACTGAAATGATGACTGTATATCCGTTTGAGCAAGCACAAAAACTTTTTAATGCAGCGGCAATGGTTTCATACCCGATGAGTTTGTATGGTAATGCTTACCTGAATAAATATACCAGGTGTAAAGGATTGGTAATCGGGCGAAAAAATCCTGCGGGACACGCACAAACAATTCACCTTTATGTGTTGATGACTGATGATAGTTCCAAGCACTTTGATAGTTATGTAACAGACTTGTCCACTTGCTTCCGATTTGTCGATTAATGTAACTTCGGTTTAGAAGAAATTTAGGGTGTAGGGGATGTGCTTTAGAAAGCATATTCCCTAGATTTTTGTATGTAGGTTGTTAATACAGTCGATATGTTGTAAAGCATAATTTTATAGCATATTCAAAAAGTTTGGTTGTGTAAGAAATACTTTCTACCTTGCCCTCGCAAATATTTATCAAGTTTCGGGGTGGAAATTTTAATATGGATTTCCGCTTTCGGCTAAAATCTAAAATAAAAAATAATAGGAGGATTCCCTATGAAAGTGTACAAAACCGATGAAATTAAGAACATTGCCATACTTGGCGGTTCGGGAGCAGGAAAAACCACGCTCGCAGAGGCTATGCTCTACGAGGGTGGAGTGATAAAACGTCGTGGACGAGTGTCGCAAGGTAGCACCGTTAGCGATTACCATCCGGTAGAAAAGGAGTATGGTTACTCCGTGATGGCAAGTATCTTTAATATCGAATGGCAGGGACGTAAACTCAACTTCGTGGATTGTCCCGATGCCGATGATTTTGCCGGAGCTGTGGTTACTGCACTCAATGTTACGGATACAGCTTTGGTGGTATTGAATGCTCAGGTAGGATTGGAAGTTACCACGATGAACCAACTGCGTCATGCCGAAAAGTTAGAAAAACCTATTATATTTATAGTCAATCAGTTGGACCACGAAAAAGCCGATTACGATAGCGTGGTGTCCCAGTTGAAAGAGTTTTACGGAGCAAAGGCTGTGCAGGTACAATATCCCGTAAATGCAGGTGCGGATTTTAATGCGGTAGTGGATGTGCTGAAGCAAAAACTCTATCGGTGGAAACCGGAGGGTGGGGTTCCCGAAGTGTTAGAGATTCCTGATAGTGAGAAAGAAAAAGCAGCAGAATTACATCAAAAGTTGGTGGAAGCCGCTGCCGAAAACGATGAAGGATTGATGGAAAAATTCTTTTCCGAAGGTAGTCTTTCCGAAGATGAAATGCGTGAAGGTATTCGCAAAGGATTGATTTCCAGAGATATGTTTCCTATATTCTGTGTGTCGGCAGGCAAAGATATGTGTGTAAGACGAACATTAGAGTTTTTGGGAAATATCGTGCCTTGCGTTGATAAAATGCCGTATCCCTTGAATGCTGACATAGAGGAAGTAGTGCCCGATTCCACTGCACCGGCCAGCTTATTTGTGTTTAAAACGATGGTAGAGCCACACGTGGGTGAAGTTTCGTACTTCAAAGTGATGAGTGGCACCGTAAAAGAAGGCGATGACCTTGTAAATGCCGACAGAGGTTCAAAGGAGAGAATATCTCAACTGTTTGTAACTTCCGGACAGATGCGAACAAAGGTGGAGCAACTTGAAGCAGGGGACATTGGTGTAGCTGTGAAGTTGAAAGATGTTCGCACCGGTAACACTTTGAATGGCAAGGGAGTGGAACACAGATTTGACTTTATACGATACCCCGAACCGAAATTCCGTAGGGCGATTAAAGCCGTAAACGAGGCGGACACGGAAAAATTGAATGAAGTGCTTTTGCGGATGCACGAAGAAGACCCAACGTGGTTGATTGAACAATCGAAAGAATTGCGACAAACAATTGTGCATGGACAAGGAGAATTTCATCTGAAAACGTTGAAGTGGCGTATCGAAACGGATGAGAAAATTCCCATTCAGTATTTGGAACCTAAGATTCCTTATCGCGAAACAATTACAAAGGCAGCACGTGCCGATTATCGTCACAAAAAGCAGTCGGGTGGAGCCGGACAGTTTGGCGAAGTGCATCTGATTGTAGAACCTTATGTAGAAGGAATGCCTAATCCTGAAAGCTACAAATTTGGTGGTCAGGAGTTTAAGGTGCAGGCACGCGATGTACAAACTTTCGACCTCGAATGGGGTGGCAAACTGGTGTTTGTCAATAGTATAGTGGGTGGAGCCATTGATGCTCGCTTTATGCCCGCTATTGTAAAGGGTATTATGTCTCGTTTGGAGCAAGGTCCGCTTACAGGTTCGTATGCCCGCGACGTGCGAGTGGTGGTTTACGACGGAAAGATGCACCCTGTGGATTCCAACGAAATTTCGTTTATGTTGGCCGGACGTAATGCTTTTAGTGAGGCCTTTAAGCAAGCTGCTCCTAAAATATTGGAGCCGATATACGATGTAGAGGTTTCGGTACCAAGTGATAAATTGGGCGATGTAATGAGCGATATGCAAGGACGTAGAGCCTTGATAATGGGAATGGAAAGCGATAAAGGGTTAGAGCGTTTGTAAGCCAAAGTTCCGTTGAAAGAAATGTCCAATTATGCTATTTCCCTCAGCTCGATAAGTGGAGGACGTGCTACCTTCTCAATGAAATTTGCCGGTTATGAGTTGGTACCTTCCGATGTTCAAGAAAAATTGTTGAAAGAATACGAGGCTCAACATCAGACTGAAGACTAACTTTTTTTCATAATAATTTGATAGTGAATGAGGAAGCCGTTTTGTATAGAAAGCAGAACGGCTTCCTTTTATCCGTAAGCCACAGAATATTCCTATCTTTGCCGATATATTTTTTGCAATAAATAGAATGCGTACGATATTGATAAAAGAGGTTAAAGATATTATATATTCCCCGCAAGGGTGGTTTTTTATTGTTGCGTCAATGTCCATTTTGGGGTTGTTCACGTGGATTTTACCGGGTAGCTTCAATCTTGTAGATGCGGGCTATGCCACACTCTCCGACGTATTTAATTTGCTAACTTATATCTTTGCCACACTCACTCCGATACTTACAATGCGAGGTTTTTCCGACGAAAAGCGTCTGAAAACGTGGGAGTTATTAACCTCCCGCCCCATTTCGCTTTGGCAAGTGTACATAGGCAAGTTTTGTGCCATTTGGCTGTTTTTAGTAGGATGTATATTGCTTACAATCATATACTTAATATCAGTCTGTCTGTTTAGTGTAAATGGTTTGGATTGGGGGCAGATAATAGTTGCCTATTGGGCCGAAGTAATGCTATCGGCTGTGTTTGTAGCTGTCGGCCTGTTTGCTTCATCTCACCATCGCTATTCGGTTGTTGCTTTTGCCGAGGCAATGCTTCTTAATCTCACTATTTTGATAGGATTTAATTGGATGTCAGAGCTTTTTCAGCAGGGGGCATTACAAACCTATGTGGAAGAGTTAGGCTTGCTTAGGCACTTTCAGGAGGCAAACAGAGGTATGCTTACCCTTCAATCTGTTTGCGTGTTTGGAGCATATTTGGTCGTTTTTTCAACGGCGACACTTTATATTCTTTCTTCCTCAAAAAAAATACGACGAAAATGGATGTCCGGAATTTGCTTTTCGCTTTTGGTGTTGCTTACAAGTGGCTGGAGTTCTTCATTCCGGATAGATTGCACCGCCGATAAGCGTTTTTCGCTTTCGCCTTACACATTGCAAGTACTTGAAAAATTGCACGTTCG
>JBHBVA010000157.1:0-12542 GCA_041793355.1 Bacteroidota bacterium
AAAACCGGCTGATGCCAAACGCATACTAAAAGAGGTGCAGGAGGGGAAAATAAATATATTGATAGGTACGCATAGGCTGGTAGGTAAGGATGTGAAATTTAAAGACTTAGGGCTACTCGTAATAGACGAAGAGCAAAAGTTTGGAGTATCTACCAAAGAGAAGTTAAAGCAGTTGCGAACCAACGTGGATACGCTTACGATGACCGCCACACCCATTCCGCGTACCTTGCAATTTTCGCTGATGGGTGCCAGAGATTTGTCGGCCATCACCACACCGCCACCTAACCGCTATCCGGTGCAAACGGAGTTGCACACGTTCGACACCGATATTATCAGCGAAGCTGTGAACTTTGAAATGAGTCGCAACGGACAGGTATTCATCATAAACAATCGCATCAAAAACATCTACGCCATTCAGGAGGTGGTGCAAAAAAGTGTGCCCGATGCCCGCATTGCCGTGGGACACGGACAAATGGACCCGGAAAAACTGGAAGAAATAATAGAAGGCTTTGTTAATCACGATTACGACATCCTTATAGCTACCTCCATCGTGGAGTCGGGCATAGATATTGCCAATGCCAACACCATTATTGTGAACGATGCCCACAATTTCGGACTGAGCGACCTCCATCAGTTGCGGGGGCGAGTGGGGCGGAGCAATAAAAAGGCATTTTGCTATCTGCTCACACCGCCATTGCATACCCTCACGGCGGAGGCTCGTCGCCGTTTGCAGGCCATAGAAAATTTTTCGGACCTCGGTAGCGGAATGCACGTGGCGATGCAGGACCTCGATATTCGTGGTGCGGGCAATATGCTGGGGGCAGAGCAGAGCGGATTTATTGCCGATTTGGGGTACGAAACTTATCAAAAGATATTGAGCGAAGCGGTAAACGAACTCAAAAACGAGGAATTTGCCCATCTTTACCACGAACTGCAACAAGGGCAACAAAAAATTGAAGGGGACGATTTTGTGGACGAAACACAAATAGAGAGCGACCTCGAACTGCTGTTCCCCGCCCGATATGTACCCAATGATACCGAACGCATCAGCCTTTACCGCGAGCTGGATTCGCTGTCGCGAGCGGAGGACTTGCAAGCCTTTGCTCGGCGTTTGGAAGACCGTTTCGGAAAAATTCCCCCTCAGGGGCAGGAACTTATCCAAGTGGTACACCTGAAGCGGATGGCAAAACAACTGGGAATGGAAAAAATTCTCCTCAAAAACGGACGGATGAACATCCAGTTGGTGAGCAACCCCGATTCACCTTTTTATCAGTCGCAAGCCTTCGACAAATTATTGGCATACGCCTTGCAACATCCGCAACGTTGCAGTTTGGTTGAGAAAAACGGCAAACGGATGCTCCTCATTCAATCCGTATCCTCTGTGCAAGAGGCTTGCGATGTGTTGGAGGAAATGGATAAAGAATAATTAGAAAAAAATAAAGAATATGTTTTTGCAGATAATCCAATTAAATACTACCTTTGGGCAGGAAATATTTCCTGCAAAACAATCTTTTTTTTAAAACCATTAGTCAAATTATGAACTACCTTATTTATCTGCTTATTGGCGTGGGAGTAATTATTCTGCTCTCGTCGTTTTTTACGGTTAAGCAAGAAACCGCCGCCATCATCGAACGATTGGGAAAATTCAACAGTGTGCGTCACGCCGGGTTGCACCTCAAAATTCCGTTTATCGACCAAATAGTCCGTCGTCTGAACCTCCGCATCCAGCAATTGGACGTGCTTATCGATACGAAAACACTGGACAACGTGTTCATCAAAATTAGAGTATCCGTTCAGTATCAAGTAATTCGCAATCAAGTAGCCGATGCTTATTACCGCCTCGAAAATCCCGGAACGCAAATTACCTCTTTCGTATTCGACGTGGTGCGTGCCGAAGTCCCCAAATTGAAGCTCGACGACGTGTTCGTCCGCAAGGACGATATCGCCATAGCTGTACGCAACGAAATACAGGAAGCAATGAACAGCTACGGATACGACATCATTAAAGCTTTGGTAACAGACATCGACCCCGACGAGCAAGTGAAGCAGGCTATGAACCGGATAAATGCTGCCGAGCGAGAAAAAACAGCCGCCGAGTACGAATCCGAAGCTCAACGCATCCGCATTGTAGCCGTAGCTAAGGCCGAAGCCGAATCGAAAAAACTACAAGGACAGGGAATTGCCGACCAACGTCGCGAAATTGCTCGCGGGTTAGAAGAATCTGTGAAAATGCTTAATAGCGTGAATATCAACTCGCAAGAAGCATCGGCACTAATTATAGTAACACAACACTACGATACCCTGCAAGCCATTGGCACCACCAACAAGAGCAACCTTATCTTGTTGCCCAACTCGCCCACAGTAGCCAGCAATATGCTCAACGAGCTGGTAGCATCGATGACTACGGCCAATGTGGCAGCCGAGGCAATGTCGGAAAATACTAAATAGGAATATTGTAAGGCGTTTATTAATAGGAGTTTGAAAGTATTGAGGTAGATTTTTCCACAAAAAAAGCCTCAAATTGTTGCCCATTGCAATAAAATATTCTACCTTTGCACCCCGTAAAGTAAAGGTTGTAAAGGATGGCCCATTCGTCTATCGGTTAGGACGCAAGATTTTCATTCTTGAAAGAGGGGTTCGATTCCCCTATGGGCTACCAAAGCGAAGCGATGTCGATAACAAGCGGCATCGCTTTTTCTTATTTGTTATTTATGCCTTGTTTCCAACGGCAAAAGAAGAATACGCCCCCGATTTCGCCCATTCGGCAACAGACGGATAGTTATCCGCAGTCCGTTGTACGCAAAAAAAGGGATAAAATACCGTTCGTAAACGAAAAATAATACAAATCGAGCGGAAATTCCCGTTTTTATTTTCTACCTTTGCCCCGCTTTCTTTGGGAAGGCACCGAGAATAAATCACATATTGTTTAACTAATTTAGCAAGTTTAGCCTTTGGCTGAACAAGAATCAAATGATTGAATCAGACAAATTGAAAAACGTAGCTCCTTTGGCCGATTTCGACTGGGATGCTTACGAAAATGGTAGCTCTACACCAGAAGCAAGTAGAGAGGAACTTACAAAAAGCTACAACCAATCATTGAGCAGCATCAATGGTCAGGAAGTGGTAATCGGTACGGTAACATCGTTCAACAAACGCGAAGTAGTTGTAAACATCGGCTACAAATCAGACGGTGTAGTATCGATGAACGAATTCCGCTACAACCCCGATTTGAAAGTGGGCGACCAAGTGGAAGTTTATATCGAAAGCCAAGAAGACAAAAAAGGACAACTTGTGCTCTCGCACAAAAAAGCCCGTGCATCTCGCTCTTGGGAACGTGTGAACGAGGCTCTTGAAAAAGACGAAATTGTAAAAGGTTACGTTAAATGTCGCACTAAGGGCGGTATGATTGTGGATGTGTTCGGTATCGAAGCATTCTTGCCCGGCTCGCAAATTGATGTGAAGCCTATCCGCGACTACGATGTATATGTAGATAAAACAATGGAATTCAAGATTGTGAAAATCAATCACGAGTTCAAAAACGTTGTGGTATCGCACAAAGCTCTTATCGAAGCCGAGCTTGAGCTTCAGAAGAAAGAAATCATCTCGAAACTCGAAAAAGGTCAAGTGCTTGAAGGTGTGGTTAAAAACATCACCTCTTACGGCGTGTTTATCGACCTTGGTGGCGTAGATGGTTTGATTCACATCACCGATCTTTCTTGGGGACGTGTACAACACCCTGAAGAAGTGGTGAAATTGGACGAAAAAATCAACGTGGTTATCCTCGATTTCGACGACGAGAAAAAACGTATTGCTCTCGGCTTGAAACAATTGACTCCACATCCTTGGGAAGCTTTGGACCCCAACTTGCAAGTGGGCGACAAGGTGAAAGGCCGTGTAGTGGTGATGGCAGATTACGGTGCCTTTATCGAAGTGGTAACCGGCGTAGAAGGCTTGGTACACGTTTCGGAAATGAGCTGGACACAGCATCTACGCTCGGCACAAGACTTCTTGCAAGTAGGCGACGAAGTGGAAGCTATCATCCTTACTTTGGACCGCGATGAGCGTAAAATGTCATTGGGTATCAAACAATTGAAGTCAGACCCTTGGGCAAATATCGAAACAAAATATCCTGTAGGAAGCAAGCATACAGCAAAGGTTCGCAACTTCACAAACTTTGGCGTGTTTGCCGAAATCGAAGAGGGAGTAGATGGCCTTATCCACATTTCGGACCTCTCTTGGACAAAGAAAATCAAGCATCCGAGCGAAATTACACAAGTAGGTGCCGATATAGAAGTGCAAGTGCTTGAAATTGATGTAGAAAACCGTCGTTTGAGCCTCGGACACAAACAGTTGGAAGAAAATCCTTGGGACGTATTCGAAACCTTGTTCACTGTAGGTTCGGTTCACGAAGGTGTTATCACCGACTTGGCCGATAAGGGAGCTATGGTATCGTTGCCTTACGGAGTAGAAGGCTTTGCTACGCCTAAACACTTGGTAAAAGAAGATGGCTCGCAAGCTCAGGCTGACGAGAAACTTCCGTTCAAGGTTATCGAATTCAACAAGGATTCTAAGCGTATCATCGTTTCGCACAGCAGAACATTCGAAGATGCAAAAGCTTCTGAAGCTTCTGCCGAAAAGAAAGCGAAAAAAGCGAAGAAAGAAGAGAACGTTGCTTCACAACCTGCGGTTGAAAAAACAACCTTGGGCGACATTGAAGAATTGGCTGCATTGAAAGAAAAACTTTCGGGTAAGTAGTTGATTGTTACAATATTGGATAATGGTGGGGCGGTGCTGTAGGTACTGCCCCATTTATTTTATTCTTTTTTAACTATGCAAAAAACAACCTTTTCCCTTTTTTTTCGTCTATATTTGTGGGGCAAACGGCATACTAAATACACACGGCTTACTGATACGAATACAAGCTAACGAGTGGAATAGCAAACAAAGGGGAGTTTGCACATATAAGGATGAAAAGATATTTTTTTTTTGAACGAAAGGAGAGTGGCAACATTATGAAAACCATTGGATTATCACTTTTATTGGCAGTGGCCTTGCCATCGGGAGCAGTGGCTCAGGATTGGGACGACGATATTTATAAAAGTTCGTCGGGCAAAAAGGTTGAAAAATATTCGACCCCTCAAAAGGAAAATAACTCGGTGCGTAAAATTACGGTAATTACGGACGACGATAATCTTACGATAAAGGCACAGGGAAACGTTCACGTTGATGTAGATGCTTACAACAGACGCTATTCGTCTGCCACGCAGCAATCACAAAATGCTCAAAGCTCTGTGGACGAGGATTTTGAATATACCGACCGCATTGTGAAATTTCACAACCCTCAAAACAGTGTAACTATCTCCAGCAACGATGCTATCAACGTGTATGTGGTGGACGACAGATACGATGACTATTACGCCTATCGCAATCGCTATTTTGGCTTCGGATGGGGTAGCTATTACCCTTGGTATAATCGTAGCTATTGGGCATACGATTGGTACAATCCTTGGTATTCACCATATAGCTACCCATATTGGCGTTACGGCTTAGGTTGGTACGACGGATGGTATAGCCCTGCATACTATTATGGGGGCTGGTACGGCGGATACTACGGTTGGGACTGGTATGGCGGCGGATATTATTACAACCGTCCCTACTATTTGCGTGGTGTGTCGTATGCTAACTACAACACGGGAGGCAGACGTACACAGAATTATTCATCTGGTCGCACTTATGGAGGTCGTTCTACCGTTAGCGAAGGCACTCGTAGCTACAGTGGCTACGACAATATGCGTACCTACTCCGGCGGGCGGACAACCACAAATAATCGGGGTAGCAGCTACGGAGTGTCCACACGTTCGTCGTCGGACAATGCTACCCGCAGTTACGATAGCGGACGCTCTTCCAACGGAAACACCCGCTCTTACGAAAGTACTCGTAGTTACGAAAGTGGACGCTCGTCTTACGGAACCACCCGCAGTTACGAAAGTGGAGGCCGTTCGTCTATGTCCACAGGTGGTAATATGGGTGGTGGACGCAGCACCGGCGACTCCGGTAGAAGCTACGGTGGCCGTCGTTAAGATTGAACGCACATAATTAAACTATTAAACTATCAATAGATTTTAGATTGAGGGAGAATGAATTGTCGCTGAGTGATGGCTCTCTTCCTCAATCTTTATTTACAACAACTTGCAAAAATTGATTTATGAAGAAGATACTGTTTGGAGTACTTGCCTTGAGTGTAGGTTGGACAACACCGCTCTTGGCACAAGGGGAGATGGATGTGTATAAACTGTCGGGCAATCATTTAGTGGGTACGGCCCGTTCTGTGTCGATGGGTGGTGCTTTTGGTGCTTTGGGGGGCGACCTCGGTGGTGTCGCTATCAACCCGGCGGGCATCGGAGTTTACAGAGGGTCGGAGTTTGTGGCTACACTCAACTTTCAGAATACGGCATCGAACCTTTTGGGAGACAAGTTCAATAAATCTCGATTGGATTTCTCGTCAATAGGGTATGTGGCTAATATTCAGTTATATGATAAAAGTATGTCTCGTTTGAATTTGGGCTTTTCGTACAACCGATTGAAATCTTTCGGACGTAAATATACGATGGAACCGGGAAGTCAGGGTACGTCGCTTACGGATTATATTGCCAAAAAATCGCAAGGTATATCTGTGCAGGATTTGAGAAACTCTGTTTCAAGCAATGGTTTTACGCCCGTGTCGGGAGTGCCTTGGTTGTCGATATTGGGCTATCAATCGTATTTGATAAATCCGGCGAGCGTGGTGAACAATGAACAACTGTATCAGTCGGTTATCACACAAGGCGAAACTGTTGCCCCATTGTTGGATGTAGAGGAGAAAGGTGGAGTGAATCGCTACGACTTTACGATTGGAACAAGCTTTAGCGACAAGTTGAATATAGGGCTTTCGCTTTCGGTAACAGACCTTGATTATGAGCTAAACTCTACTTACGAAGAAGGTTTTCTGTCAGGCACTAACAATGGTTTTGCATTGAACAACTATTTACGAACCACAGGAAGTGGTTTTCAGGTGGGTGTGGGGGCAATATATCGCCCTGTGGATGAGCTCCGTATCGGGGTGTCGTACCAGTCGCCTACTTGGTATCAAATGTCCGACAACTATGCCGCAAGTATGGAAGAAAATGTAGCTGCCTATACAACAGCAACTGATTATGCGTCGGGGAAAGTTTCCACCGGAGGCTATCAAGATGATTATCAGATGCGAACACCGGACAAGTGGACATTCAGCGTAGCTACCATTTTGGGTAAAAAAGCTATTGTGAGTCTTGATTACGAAGTGTCGAACTATAAATTGATGGAGTTGTCGCAGTCGGGATACTCTTCTGCTTATGCCGATGTAAACCGGTATATTCAAGAGGACTTTCGAACGGCAAGCGCATTACGCTTGGGTGCAGAATATCGGTTTACACCTCGCTTTTCGGGGCGTTTAGGTTATGCTTGGCAGCAATCGCCAATGAAGGCCGATTATACTAAACAGCTTGCAAACGAAATAGTTACTGCCGGCACGGTTACGCAATTTTCGGTGGATGGTAATTCCACTGCTTTTACATGCGGGCTGGGCTATCGCTTAACGAAAACAATGTATTTGGATGCTGCTTTGGTTACGGCAACGCAAAAATCTAAATTATACGCCTTTTCGCCTGTGTTTGATGCAGATAACACGCATCTGGCAACTGTGCCAAGTGCCGATTTAAAAACATCGCAAGTTACAGGTTTGCTTACTCTGGGGGTGAAGTTTTAAGGTAAAATCTTGCAACCGGCGTATTAATGAACCCCGAAAGTTGAAAAAACCTTCGGGGTTCATTTTACAATACGAGACTATTGCACGGGCTCTAAAATGACAAGTGTAGCTTGTTATTATGCAATAGTCTCAATAGACCTATTTCTTCTCTTACAATGCTCCCTATTGGCAGTGCGTTAAATGATTTTGTCCAATTCATTTACAGACTTTGCTATTTCCTCGTCGCTAAGGCTGTAATTTTTCATCGCTCCGCTTAAAAATTGGTCGTATGCCATCATATCAATCAAACCGTGTCCGGACAGGTTGAATAAAATGGTTTTCTTTACACCCTCTTCTTTCGCTTTCAAGGCCTCGCGAATGGCTACGGCAATGGCGTGTGCCGATTCGGGTGCAGGAATTATCCCTTCGGTGTTGGCAAATAGCTTGCCGGCCTCGAACGTTTCCAACTGAGGAACAGCTTGTACTTCAATTAGTTGGTCCTTTACCAATTGGCTTACTATGGTACCCGCCCCATGGTAACGAAGTCCGCCTGCGTGTATGTCGGCAGGTTGAAAGTTGTGTCCCAACGTGTACATTGGCAACAAAGGGGTCATTCCCACCGTATCGCCAAAGTCGTACTGGAACACACCACGACTTAGTTTTGGGCAACTGGATGGTTCGGCCGCAATGATGCGAACCTCTTTGCCATCGGTCAGTTTATGACGGAGGAACGGAAAGCTCACGCCCGAAAAGTTTGACCCACCTCCAAAGCATCCAACAATCACGTCGGGATATTCGCCCGCTATTTCCAATTGCTTTTCGCTCTCTAAGCCAATAATGGTTTGGTGCAATATTACGTGGTTTAGCACGCTACCTAACGTATATTTTGTGTCTTCGTTTTGTACAGCCTTCTCCACCGCTTCGCTGATGGCAATACCCAAGCTGCCCGAATTTTCGGGGTCTTTCGCCAAAATGCTGCGTCCGGCTTCGGTAAGGTTGCTGGGCGATGCCACCACATTGGCACCCCACGTTTGCATCATCGACCTACGGTAAGGCTTTTGATTGTAGCTCACCTTTACCATAAACACATCCAAATTGATGCCAAACAAGCTGGTGGCAAAGCTCAAGGCTGCTCCCCACTGACCGGCCCCCGTTTCGGTGGTGAGATTTTTTACTCCTTGCATTTTGTTGTAATAGGCTTGGGGCAGGGCTGAGTTGAGTTTGTGCGAACCTACGGGGCTTACACTCTCGTTTTTGAAATAGATGTGAGCAGGTGTGTCTAAGGCTTTTTCCAACGCTGTGGCACGCACCAGAGGGGTAGGACGCCATATTTTATACAATTCCTGTACCTGTTCGGGTATTTCAATCCATCGCTCTTGCGACACCTCTTGTTTGATAAGCTCCCGGGCAAAGATGGGTTCTAAGTCTTCGGCCGTAATGGGCTGTTTAGTAGCCGGATGCAACGGGGGCAGCGGTTTGTTCTTCATATCCGCTACGATGTTGTACCAGCTTTGTGGCATTTCGTTTTCGTTCAGAAAAATTTTCTTACTCATACTTTTTCTATTTATTTGGTTATGCTTTACATTTTGATGTTGGGTATTTTTGAGGCTATTCGGCCTCTATCATTGATACCTCATTATGGGCCATTCTTGAAAAAAATTCCATAACAAACACGCTTTCTGTGTACCTTTTGTAAGTAGTGTGCACGCTCATCCTACGAATTGTACAAGGAAATATTTGCCTCCAAAAAACGAAAAACCTGTCGTAACCAAAAGTGCGACAGGTTTCTTTCGTTATGCTTGTTATGCTTTGTTTTACACATAGGTACCTCTCACCACTTATACAAGTTGCAAGCACCACCAATGTGTATTTGTGAAACAGAGCATTATTTTCTCTCGTCAAAATTTATACCTCGCAAAGGTAGTGTATTTTTCGGATGAATAAGTTGTTTTTATTCGCTTTTTTTCAGAGAAAAAGAGGTGATAGAAATACTACCACCTCATACATCAATTTTCAAATGTCCCTGATTAGTTTACTACCTCTCCTCTGATATTGAGGGTGTAAACGGTGTCGGCCACGTTGCTGTAAATGGATATTTGTCGCTTGATAGCTCCCGGCCGACCGGTTGTGCTGTAGCTTACCTCAATAGAGCCTTGCTTGCCGGGCAAGATAGGCTCTTTGCTGTAAGTGGGCGTGGTGCATCCGCAAGTGGTTTGCACTCGGTTGATGATGAACGGTGCATTGCCCTTATTCACGAATGTAAATATCGTTTTTACCGACCCGACAGATTCTTTTACCTTTCCGAAGTCGTGCACGGTTTTGTTGAATATGGGATTTGCCCCCTTTTTTTGAGCGATGGCAATACCTGCACTCAGGCACAGAGCCAACAGAATAAATGCTATTTTTCTCATTGTAATAATCCTTTTTTATTTGATGCGAATTGCGATACTTAATTAAGACGCATCAATCGTTAATGGGTTTAATTGCTACGAGTAAAAACGGCTGTACGCCCAAAAATAGGGTTACCCACATAGCCGCGAACGTTCAGATTACCATCTTTCAGCTTCATTTCGCAACTGTATGTTTTTCCACTTTTGGGGTCATAGATTTTTCCGTTCGTCCACTTACCATCTTCAAATACGAAATTGCTCAAAATCACACTGTTGAGAATAGTGCGTTGACGTAGCTTTTCGTCTTTGTTTTTCTCATCCTTGCGGAGGGTTTTGCCATCGGCTTCGTAGGGCTTTTTCATCCAGACGATTTTTCCGCTGAACTTGCCTCCGGTTTCGGTGATTTCTATTTTGGCATCTTTGTCGGGGCCCAGCCATTTTCCCACAATATCCTTTGCCGATTGTGCATTAGCCAATACACTTATCAGCAGAAAGGTGAAGAATAAACTCGCTTTTCTCATTATTTTATTGTCCTGTTGTTTGAGTGTTCTGTTTACTGTCTATGGCATGAGCAATGTCGATGAGTTTGCCTGCCACTGCCTCCATCGTGGAGCGGAAACCACTACGCACGGCTACGCCTGTACGCAACGACCGCATCTTGCCGATGGTTTTGCCTTGTTCGATATATTCGTGAGCTTTATCTTTGTATTCGTCAAATTTTTCGCCCAATTCGTTTCGAGTTTCTTCATCCGATAGTTTGGTGGCTACATACGCCGCTGTTGCTCCTACCACGAAGCCTAATAAAAACTTTTTCATTGCATTCAGTTTTTTATTGTTTGTAAATCAGTGAATTGCTACTCGGTTATACCCAAGTTTGAAAAGCAAAGGTAATGCCTTTTGTCGATTTTCCTATCATTTTACTTCAAAAATTGGTCGAACCAACGGAAAAACTCTCGTTGAAACAGTACCCCATTTTGAGGTTTGGCAATCCAGTGATTCTCATCGGGGTACACCAACAAGCGTGCCGGCAGATTGCGGAGTTTGGCAGCGTTGAATGCCATCATACCTTGCGATGCCAAGATGCGGTAGTCGAGTTCGCCGTGTGTTATCATAATAGGCGTGTCCCATTTGTCCACAAAATGGTGGGGCGATGTTTGGTAGGTACGTTGGGCAATGGAGTTGCTTCTGTCCCAAGGCGAACCGCCCAAATCCCAGTTGGCAAACCACAGCTCTTCCGTTTCGAGGTACTGGGCTTCGAGGTTGAATATGCCTGCGTGTGCTAAAAATGCTTTGAAGCGTTTGTTGTGGTTGCCAGCCAACCAAAAGGTGGAGAAGCCTCCGTAACTGGCTCCGGTGCATCCCAAACGATTTTCGTCCACATAGGGTTCTTTTGCTACAGCGTCGATGGCGGCAAGATAGTCCTTCATGTTTTGTCCGCCGTAGTCGCCACTGATTTGTTCGTTCCACTCGGTGCCAAAACTTGGTACTCCGCGACGATTGGGAGCTACCACAATGTAGCCGTTGGCCGCCATCATCTGAAAGTTCCAGCGGTACGACCAAAATTGGCTGACTGTGCTTTGTGGTCCACCTTGACAGTAAAGTAGGGCGGGATATTTTTTATTCTCGTCGAAATTCGGAGGAAGTATCACCCACGCTAACATCTTTTTGCCGTCGGTGGTGTCAATCCAACGTTCTCGCACTTCGCCCATTGTCAGTTGCGAAAGAATATGTTGGTTTTCAAAACTCAATTCGGTAGCTTTTCCGCTTTTGGTGTTTACGGCATAAATTTCGTCCGGTTTGCTAAGCGAGCGACGAATGGCGATGAGCGTTTCTGCATCAATTTGCGACAACGTTGTGTAATCGTAATCGCCCGTTGTGATGGCGGATAACTTTTTGCTTTTTGTCTCTAAAAAATAGATGTGCTTGCGAGCTTTTACGCAAGAAATCACGTAAAAGTTTTTGCTGTCCGCAGTCCAATCAAAATAGTCTATGTTGTTGTCGTAATGCTCTGTAAGGTCAGTTTTTTTGCCTGTGGACAAGTCCATAACGAACAATCGGTTTTTATCCGATTCGTATCCGTCGTGTTCCATACTTTGCCACGCAATCTTTTTGCCGTCGGGCGAAAAAGAGGGGTTCATGTCGTAGCCCATCATCCCTTCGGTGATGTTGTGTGTGGTTCGTGTTTCTATGTCGTAAATGTAAATGTCTGAATTTGTAGAAATTGCTTTTTTCAGTCCCACTTTCTTGCGAGAGGTGTAGGCAATGCGTTTGCCATCGGGGCTCCACGCCAGTTGCTCGATGCCTCCGTGTGGCAACATCGGAGCCTCGTAAGGTTCTCCTTCCAGCAGGTCGGTAATATTGCTCAGCGATGTGCCGTCAAAGTCGGCAAC
>JBHBVA010000158.1:0-4636 GCA_041793355.1 Bacteroidota bacterium
CCCTTGTTGTCTTGAAACAGGCGGACGATGTTTTCGCCATAGAAGTCGAGTGTAAGCACCTGCCCGTTGTGCCACACCACCTCGAATGTGGAGGGGTTGAGCTGCCGAACGGTACGCACGGCTGCAACAGCCCGGCTTACCGACGACGTGGGCGATGCCACCGCCACCTGCGGAGCAAACGTACCCAGCAGGGGCAAAGCCAGTGCCAAAGCGGCACCGTACTTTTTCATCATAACTTTGTTTTTCTTCGTCATCTGTCAGATATAAAATGTTTTAAGCGGGCAAAGATAGAATATTTTGCGGATTGTTTGGCGTGAATCTTCCCACAAACTATTTTCGTGCAATGCTCCACCCGCCAAAATGGCATTTCGCACCCCTCTTGGCCCGCTATTTGTAAGCATTTGCACCAAAACAATAAAAGAAAGGAACAAAATTTATGACAACCGAAAGATTGGAAGTGATAGGGGATGGCGATAATCGCAATGCGGAGCAATTTTATGCCGACTTTTTGGCAAAACTGCAACAGGAACAAGCCTTTCCATCGCCCTATGTATATAAATTCATTGTGCCGGGCAATGGCAACCAAGTGGCTATGATACACGCTATTTTTGAGAATGCAAAGGCAAGTTTTGCCACCCGCGATAGCAAAACAGGCAAATACATCAGCCTTACCGTAACTTTACAGGCGGATAGTGCGGAGCAAGTGGTGGAATACTACAAAGAGGTAGGCTCGCTGCAAGGAGTGGTGATGTTGTAAGGGTGCGATTTTAAAGAATGACCTCTACCATTACTAAAAAAGTGGGGAAATCCAACGATTTCCCCACCAAATATTCATCAGAATCTGTATCCTAAATTAGCAACCACTCTACGTGCAAAGTGTTGCATTGGCTGGTTATACGTCCAATAATACTGCGAGGAAAAATGTATTCGCCCAAAAGAAATACCAACTTTGGGAACTACTGCAAAATGAAGTGCAGTACGATTATCTATCAACACCTTTCCGCTCGGCTCGTCAAATGAAAAACCAGCTCCCAAACCCACATAAGCATTTGTTTTCGACTTTTGCAGATAATGATAGTTACCCGATGCTATGAGAGAGATACCTTGTGCCGAATAAGCAGATTTATATTCTTCTATATCGTAACCACCCAGTGGGTCATATTTTTTGAAAAGGGAAGTGTAATTCTCTACACTCAATTTCACATCCGCACTTAGGCGAGATCCGGGCAACTGCTTCCATATCTGCATATACATTCCTATTTCATTATACTGCCCTCCCTGCTCCTCTAAGCCTACATTGGTATTCCAACCAAATTCGAAGCGGACTTTTTTCTCACTTTCCTGAGCTACCGCCCCAAAAACTGAACAAATACACAACAAAATAACCAATGTCAACTTCATAATTCTTGAATTTATCATTTCCACTTGTTCTGTTGGGGCTAACACAGGGGGTGTTACATCTGCACGCTCACTTGTTAGCTCCTCTTGCTGACAGCTAATCAAGACACCGGAAGCAAACACGATTGTACTCCAAAATTTCATTTTTTTTACTTTAATTTGATTTTAAAAATTAATTTATATACACGATGTATTATAACATCGGCACAAAGGTAAACACAGTTTAGGATACCTCCAAATAATACGCCAGTTCGGGATAACTGTCTTCTTTAAACCCAAATTACGCAGTAGAAAGAAAGTTGTATTTTAGCTCTTGAAAATCCAACTGCGTAGCAGTAGAAAATATTTAGACATAAAAGCCATATTATCCTTTATGAATCAAGTATTACACCCTGAAACAAAATGGTATTTTTACAGCAGGTATTGGTCAAAATTGTTCTTAAACAAGCCATTGAATCGCAAAAGAATCCCTACTGCAGAATTGGGGTTAATATTTTAGGTAAAACGAATAGAAGAGAGAGAAAGCAGTTAGAATGTTGCTTTTTCTCTTTTCATTATGATGGAAAATTCCCAGCGTTTGTTCGCTGCATTGTTTTCTAAAAAAGCATGACAATACACCAGCCTATAAATTCTGAAGCAGTAGTAAAAAAATGGTCAAAAAATTTGGGGCAGGAGGATATATCCGATACTTTTGTGACCAATTTTAATTCATCTTTTTTGGTACACACCGATAGCGAAGGAAGAAAATTAGTAGATTATACCTCTTTAATCCCAGTTCTGATAGATGCCATTAACATTAAAGAGTTAAAGAGCGAAGTAGAAGAACTAAAAAAATCTACTAAGAAATAAGTTTTATATTTAACGCTATGCAAGAGAGACATACGAACCGAAGACACTACTTTTTAGAGTTGGCAGATACCGCACAGCGATTTTACGTCCCCTATATCCAACAATTCATAACCCTATCGCCCACGTGCAGAGTGCTGGAGGTGGGATGTGGCGAGGCAGGCAATCTGTTGCCGTTTGTGCGATTAGGATGTGATGTGGTGGGAATGGATTTAGCTGAGGTACGGATAGAACAAGGCAAGCAGTTTTTCACCGAACAAGGATTCCCTGACGTACAGCTATTTGCGGGCAATTTTCTGCATCTTTCCTCGCCCCGTAGCGAGGACGAAAAATTCGATTTGATAATTCTTCACGATGTAATAGAACACATCGAACATCCTCACAAGCAGAAGTTTATCACCAACCTTTCCCAATTTCTAAAAGCACAAGGCATTATCTATTTTGGCTTCCCCGCATGGCAAATGCCTTTCGGCGGACATCAGCAAATCTGCCGAAGCCGAGTAGCCTCTACACTGCCGTTTATGCACCTGCTGCCCACACCCTTATATCGAGGTTACTTGACGTTGCTGGGAGAGGACGAGACATGTATCAGCGAGCTATTGAGTATCAAGCGAGCGAGTATGCCTATCGAAAAGTTCGAAAAACTACTATCCCAAACCGGCTTGAAAGTGATGAACCGAACGCTGTGGTTCATCAACCCTCATTACCAACGCAAATTCGGACTGAAGCCCCGACTGCTGTGGTCTGCCGTTGCAAGTGTGCCTTGGGTACGTAATTTTTTTTCCACATCATGTTTCTATATTGTACAAAAGAAATAACAACATGAAAATATCTCAAAAACTAACAATCATAGGGATGCTATCCCTGTTGTTGCTATCTATGTCTTGTAAAGACGATTTTAGCGGTGTGAATGACACAAAAGTAGAAGATGGAATGGAGTATAGAAAACATATCATTGATTCTGTTCTTCGGTCCTCTAATGGAGAAGCTTTCTACTGGTATCAAGATACGAAAATACCTCTTATCTTAGAACCGTCGTTGAATTTTGTACTGTTTTCGTCAGACCAATCCGATAAAGTCAAAGATGCTTACCAAAAAGCAGAAGCAACCTCTGATGCCTTTGGACAAATAGCTGACTATGCAGACCGAGGAAGTCAGCCGATAAGTGGCGGAAAGGTGCTGAAGTATGAATTGGTGAAAAGCTCCCTTAATGCTGGACGAATAGCACCTCCTATCTTATTTAAAGGAGATGCATTTAGAACTACAGAAGGAGATACTTTATACACAACTGAAGTAGTTTATGTAAGGTTACGGAGTAGTGAAGATTATAAGGAGTTGGAAGGTTATGCCCGACAATTGCATTTTACAATTATTGGAGAAATAGAACTATTGGATGATTGGTACGAGGTTTCCTGCATAGGAAGTCCATACAATCCTCTTCAAATTGCCGATATTTTGTACAACGACATTCGCTTTCCCTCAGCATTCCCTTGTTTTATAGACAAAGTAAAGCAGACTTCCGTACCTAACGACCCTCTTTTTACAAGTCAATGAGCACTGTATGCAGATGAATGGGAACAAAAAACAACAATCAACTTATTGGGATGCATGGCAAATTACCCAAGGGAGTAGTAATGTTACTGTTGCTGTGATTGATAATGGGATAGACTTAAAACACCCTGAGAACCGCAACGAAACTTCCCATGTATTCTTTTGACCAACATAAAGAATATGGTATCTGGAATAAAGAGGTAGGATATGGTTTTTTGAACGTAGCAGCAGCCCTTCAGCTTGCAAGCGGGAACAAAAATATCGTAGTATTTAACGATAAAGAGATAAGAGGACAACAATCTGTGTTAGGCTACCGCATCCATTCACAGAATGTACTTATTACGGCTGATAGCTTTTTAGAGTTTAAGCTATTAGAGAGCGTAGTAATATTTCCTCCTTTTACGGTGGAAAGTAATGCTTCGTTTACGATTGATGTCCCACGATAGGGGCGGAATAATTCGTAAAGGGAGTGCCAATTTACAAAGAGTTGGTACTCTCTTTTCACAAACAATAATTGGCCTTACCGAACATCGGCCTTTTCACAAACAATAATTAGCCTTACCGAACATCGACCTTTTCACAAACAATAATTAGCCTTACCGAACATCGGCTTTTTCACAAACAATAATTGGCCTTACCAAGCATCCGCTTTTTCACAAACAATAATTAGCCTTACCAAGCATCCGCCTTTTCACAAACAATAATTGGCACTACCGAACATCAGCTTTTTCACAAACAATAATTGGCTCGCTGAACGTCGGGGAGCAATTTCACAAACAATAATTAGCCCTACCGAACGCTTGTTGTTTTGCTATACTTGGGAGAATGCAGTAATCGGCAA
>JBHBVA010000159.1:0-3327 GCA_041793355.1 Bacteroidota bacterium
GGGGTTGCAGTGAGTTTCCACAATCAACCCGTCGAAAGCCAAGTCCATTGCCTGCTGACACAGAGGCTGTATCAGGTCGCGTTTGCCACCGATATGGCTGGGGTCGCAAATGATGGGTAAGCCCGGTATGCGACGTTTCAATTCGATGGGGATTTGCCACTGTGGCAGGTTGCGGTATATTTTTTTGTCGTATGTGCTAAATCCTCTGTGGATGGCTCCGATTTTTGTCAATCCCACGTTGCTCAATCGCTCCAAAGCTCCAATCCACAACTCCAAATCGGGATTTACGGGGTTTTTCACCAGCACCGGAATATCCACACCTTGCAAGGCTTCGGCAATCTCTTGCACGGCAAACGGATTGGCAGTGGTTCTTGCCCCAATCCATAGCAAATCCACTCCGTATTTCAGAGCTTCGTACACGTGCTTTTGCGTTGCCACCTCTGTGGAAACGTACATTCCCGTTTCTTGCTTCACGGTTTTGAGCCACGCCAAACCATCCGACCCAATACCTTCAAAACCACCGGGTTTGGTGCGAGGCTTCCAGATGCCGGCACGCATTATCTTCACGCCGTTGGCGGCAAGTTCGCGGGCGGTGGTTAGTACCTGTTCTTCGGTTTCGGCACTGCAAGGTCCGGCTATCAACATCGGACGTTTGTCTTCGACTCCCGGCAATAAAATAGACTCTAACTTCATAGTTGCATATATTTTTTATGATTTTACGATATTACATTTTTCATTTCTTTTACCCGACGCAATGCCTCTTGCAGCATCTCTTCGTTGCAGCACAACGAGATGCGGATGTAACGTTCGCCTTTGCTGCCGAAAATAAATCCGGGTGTGAGAAACACACGAGCTTTGTACAACACATCGTCTGCTAACTGCTTGCTGCTAACGCAATTGTCGGGTATTCGTCCCCAAAGGAACATCCCCACTTGCGACGGAGCAAAGGTACAACCCAATTCTGTCATTATTTGCTCTGCCAGCAACCGCCTGCGGGCATATAGGCTTATGTTGTTCTGCTGATGCCATTCGTGGCTGTTGTTCAACGCTTTAGCAGCTGCCATTTGGATGGCTTTGAGCATCCCGCTTTCGATATTGCTCAGCACCTTCAGCACCCAACCGATAAATTGCGGGTTGGATGCCACCATTCCCACACGCCAGCCCGGCATATTATGCGATTTACTCATAGAGTTCAGCTCCAAGCAAATATCTTTCGCTCCCTCTACTTGCAAAATGCTCATAGGCTCTTCGTTGAGTATCAAGCTGTAAGGATTGTCGTGAGCTATCACAATGCCGTGTCGTTTACCAAAATCTACAATTTTTTGAAATAGCGACAGCGACCCATTGGCACCTGTCGGCATATTCGGGTAGTTTATCCACATCAGTTTCACGTCCCGCAAATCCATTTTTTCTAACGCTTCAAAATCGGGTTGCCAATTGTTGGTTTCATCCAGTTCGTAAGTAACGGCAGTTGCACCAATCATCTGACTAACAGAACTATATGTAGGATATCCGGGATTGGGAATCAGCACCTTGTCGCCGGGGTTGAGAAATGCCAGCGAAATGTGCAGAATACCCTCTTTCGACCCCATCAGCGGAAGAATTTCGCTGTCGGCATTCAGTGTTACTCCGTAGTTTCGGTGGTAAAATTGGGCAAATGCCTGACGCAGCTCTGCCACCCCGATGTAGGGCTGATAGCCGTGCGAACTGTTTTGCGATGCCACAGCCGTCAGTTCGGCAATGGTTTCGGGCGAGGGAGGCAAGTCGGGACTGCCGATGCCCAAGCTGATTACATTTTTGCCCTCCGCATTCATTTGAGCTACCTCTTTCAGCTTCACCGAAAAGTAGTATTCTTGCACGCTGTTCAATCTGTCTGCCGAAACTATCTGCTTCATAATGTGAATGTTATTTTCTGTGTTGATGTTCTCTTTTTTCTGTATGGAATAAAATCCGTTGTCAGTTAATTACGCTTTCGTCCTGCACGCCATCGGCATAAATGCCCAATATGCGAAGGGCAGATGTGAGTGGTTTGATGGCTTGCAATGACAAGTGATAACGCTCTACGTCGGAGAATTTTATATCCACGTAGAACAAATATTCCCACTCCTGCCCAATGATAGGCAACGATTGTATTTTGGTAAGATTAACACTATAATATGACAATACGCTGAGTACTTTTGCCAAACTACCCTCGCTGTGCGGAAGCGAAAACACGATAGACGATTTGTTTACCTCGTTGCGTTCGTGCATTTCGTCTGCCAGCCATTCGCCGCCAAAAAGCAGAAAGCGGGTGAAATTGTGCTTGTTGGTTTCGATGCCACGTGCCAGCACCTGTAAGCCATAGAGGTTTGCGGCACGTTCGCTACAAATTACACCGCAACCCATTTGTTGGCGGGTAGCCACATCGCGAGCAGCCAGAGCCGTGTCTTCGTGTTCCACAAGCCTCACGTTCAGTAATTTATCGGTAAACTCTACGCACTGCATCAAGGCAATAGGGTGCGACTGAATTTCACGTATGTCGTGAATGCTCTGCCCCGGCAAAGCTGCCAAACAGTGCGATATTCGCAACTTATATTCGCCCACGATAGGATATTTGTGCAGGCGGAGTAGCTCGTAATTAGGGAGCAAACTGCCGGCAATGGTGTTTTCTATCGCCATAATCCCGATGGTGGACGGCTCTTTTTTCAGCTCCTCGAAGATGTCGCGGAACGTGGAGCAAGGCACCAATTGCACCTCGTCGCCTGCAAAAAAGCGTTCGGCTGCAATGCCGTGATAGGCTCCGTGTCCGCCTTGTATGGCTACTCGTCGTGTTGTCATTTACGTTTGTTGTTTAACCAAAAAATCCCACTCAACTATGTTTGAGCAGGATTTCTTTTCCGATGTTTTTTTACATTTATCTTTTTCATCTTTTGCATACACAACCCATCCTGCTCTTACTGCTGAAAGTAAAAGTAAAAATAGTGATATGCAAAAAACTGTTGATTCATCTCTATGCGAACATTTTTCTATAATCGACGGCAAAGGTAATAATTTTTCTTAGCACGAAAAATTTTTTCACGAAATTGTATGATTTTTATCGCAAAAAAAAGACTCAACCATTAAGAGAAAAGGGCTACTTCTACCAAAGAGGGAGGCTATTGGCATAAAAAAATTAACCCGCTAAAGATTAGCGAGTTATCTTAAATATCAGTCGGGATGACTGGATTCGAACCAGCGACCACACGCCCCCCAGACGTGTACTCTAACCGGGCTGAGCTACATCCCGAATGCGGATGCAAAGGTAAGCTTTTTTCTGAAAAAGAGAATGTTTTTCCTCTCATTTTTTCA
>JBHBVA010000160.1:0-2672 GCA_041793355.1 Bacteroidota bacterium
ACCTCGCGTGCCACTATTTTGGCATCGTCCTTCATTTCGGCAACTACGGGCGACAAGCGTTTTTGCAAGGCATCTATTTGCTTGTCCAAAGCCTGCAAAGCGGCTTCTGCCTCTTGTTTCAACAGTTCTTTATTCATAACATTCTTCTTTTATTCTTCGGAAACTCCCCGCAATTCGTCGGCAATGTAACGGTGCTTTTCTGCCAACTCGTACTGTTCCAACTGCGAATAGGCATCCGCCAACAGCAGATGGGTACCCACGTGGCGGGCATTGAGGTCGGAGGCTTTGAGCAGGTCGGTGATGGCGAGGTCGTAATCCTTGAGTGCGATGCGATTTTTCCCCCGATTGTACAATGCCTTGAAATAGAGGGGGCTAAGCTTCACCGCCCGGTTAAAACAGACATCGGCTTCGTAGTAATCGCCAACATCGTACAGAGTTACGCCTTTTCGCACCCAAGCATCCACAAAGGTGGGATTGAGTGCCAAAGCCTTATTGAAGTTTGCCAAAGCGGCACGTGTGTCTTTGTAGGCTACAACAGACTCGTTGCCAAGCAGATAGTATTCGTGAGCAAACTCTTGCAAGGCTTCTCGCTGCTCTTGCATCTGTTGGCGGAGGCGGTTGTTTTCGGCTTTCAGGGAAGCAATAACGTTCAGTTTTCGGCGAATGAATCGCTTTACGAGTGGTTTTTCCATATCGTAACGTGAGCGTATTGCCCTGATAAATACGTCGATAGCTTCACCAAAATTCATTTGGTCGAACAAGCGGTTGCTCTCGGCATAGTAGCGGTCGGCATCGGCTTCTTTCATTGCTTTTTCGAGCAGGCGGGCATCGTTGAAGCGTTTGCTGAACTGCATAATTTCGGGACGGACAAACACATCTCCGGCTTCGATGCTCTTTTTCAGCACGATACCTTGTAATGAGGTACATCTGCTCAATGCCACGTAGGCTTGCCCGCCGGCAAATACGCCGCCCGTAAAATCGACCACCACACGCGAAAAAGTGAGCCCCTGACTTTTGTGAATAGTGATTGCCCAAGCTGCTTTTAAGGGCAATTGGGTAAAGGTGCCGATGATTTCTTCTTCGATGCGTTGCTCCTGTTCGTTGTAGCGGTAGCGGTAGTTTCTCCACGTGTTTAGTTCTACCAAAAACTCACGTCCGTCCTCCATCAGCACAAACACGTTGCCATCGGCATCTATTTGCGACACTGTTCCCAACGAGCCGTTTACCCATCGGCGGGGAAACTCCACATCGTTGTGAATAAACATCACCTGAGCCCCCTCTTTCAACACCAATTGCAGGGCTGTAGGCAAACTCCCTTCGGGGAAGTCTCCATCAATAACTCCCTGACTAACATACTCTTGCGTGGAGAGCATCGCCAGTCGGCGTTCGTTGATAAAGTCCACATTATCACGGCGGGTGGCAAGCGTGATGTACATTTCGTCGTCCGACGGCTCAAAATCGGGCATCACCCTATTATTCAGCAAATTAACGCTTTCTTTCGGAATTTTTCCATCTCGAATATTGTCCAAAAGGGTGATAAATTCGGGGTCTTTCTGCCGATAGATTTTGGTAAACTCGATAGGCACAAGCGTGGTTTCGCGAAACACTCTTGCCGAAAAAAAGAATGCGTTGGGATAAAAACGGCGGATAATATCGCGGCTATCGCCTGCCACCACAGGCTCCAACTGAAAAATATCGCCCACAAATACCATTTGCTTTCCGCCGAAAGGCTCACGCATATTCTCGGAGTACACACGCAATATTCGGTCGATGGTGTCGATAGTGTCGGCACGCACCATCGAAATTTCATCGATGATGATGAGTTCTACCTCCCTAATGATTTTGCGGTGTTCCTTGCGGTACTTAAAAAAGTCGAAGATGCGACCGCCACGCAGGTCTAAATCGGGGTCGTCGGGCAACATCGGGCGAAATGGCAACTTGAAAAACGAGTGCAAGGTTACTCCGCCTGCGTTGATGGCGGCAATGCCGGTGGGAGCCAGCACCACAAATTTCTTTTTGGTGCTTTCGCACAAGTTTTTCAGAAACGTGCTTTTGCCCGTCCCTGCCCGCCCCGTGAGAAACACCGATTGCCGTGTGTAAGTAATCAGCTCGAGTGCATTTTTCTGCTCTGCGTTACTCGTGTCGATGGTTGAAATTGCCATTATTTTCTATCCTGAACCCAATTTATAAAGGTAATATCCAAGCTTCAACATTGGATATTTACTCATAAAATCACTTTTTTCCTTGCAAAAAAATACTACCACACAATTTCCGTTTCACCCCGCTGACGCAGATAGGCATTTGCTCTGCTAAAATGCTTGCAACCCAAAAATCCGCGATGAGCCGACAAGGGTGAAGGGTGCGGAGCCGTAAGCACACAATGGCGAGTGTGGTCTATCAACTCACTTTTTTTCTGAGCGAAACTGCCCCAAAGCATAAAAACGATACCCTCACGCTTGGCACTCAAACAACGGATTACGGCATCCGTAAAAGTGTGCCAACCGCTATTCTGGTGTGAATTTGCCTGATGAGCCACCACCGTAAGCGACGCATTGAGTAACAAAACTCCTTGGTCAGCCCATCGGATGAGGTTACCCGAAGTGGGGACAGGCACACCCAAATCGGTAGCAATTTCCTTGAAAATATTGACCAACGAGGGTGGTGCCGGCACC
>JBHBVA010000161.1:0-3199 GCA_041793355.1 Bacteroidota bacterium
CCTCAATTTGTAAATGTGCTGAAGGGCGATATGTCCATCGTTGGTCCACGTCCGCACATGGTGTCGCAGGACACGTACTACAACAGTTTTTTGCCCAAATATTGCATCCGTTATTATGTGAAACCCGGCATAACAGGGCTATCGCAAGTGTCGGGCTATCGAGGCGAAATTACCACCGACGAGGATATGAAAAACCGAGTAATCACCGATATGTTTTACGTGCGGAAGTGGTCGTTTCTAATGGATTTAATCATCATTGCAAAAACTGCATACAAACTTGTGGTGGGCGACCAAAAAGCCATATAAAACCCCTCTCGCCAAAAACTGCCTGACAGAAGCCGATGCAGGTACAGAATGTATGTTTTACTACAGGATTATTTGCAAAAAATAAAGCAGATATTTTGCGGTATAATCAAAATTACTACCTTTACCGCCGATAACTTAGCCTTGTGTGGCTAATCTGTTTTTTCGTTAAACTTTAATAAACCTCTGTGTATGAAAGCATTGAA
The DNA here is from genome assembly GCA_041793355.1 of Bacteroidota bacterium. Lineage (GTDB taxonomy): Bacteria > Bacteroidota > Bacteroidia > Bacteroidales > Dysgonomonadaceae > UBA1309. The sequence goes on from JBHBVA010000161.1 coordinate 510, forward strand.
AAACTTATTTACAGTGGCATTGTTGCTCGTTGTTGCCTTGTCTGCAATGGCACAAGATGCCGAAAATGTTACTCAAAAAAAGCGTAAACCTGCCGATTTTGAAGGGATATGGCAACGTGTGGGGCGTGGCGTAATTTCGGGTACAGGAGCACCAATTACCGTATTCACCCCCTTTTACAAAGTGCTGATGCCCGATGGCAAATTTTCGAACCTCAACATTTACCGCGAACTGGGGATGTACTCATTCATCTCTACGTCAGGCACTTGGAAGATTGGAAAACAAGGTGAGTTGATAGAGAAGATAGAAACATCGGCTTTCAGCAAACAATCGGTAGGCACCGTGAACACCTTGTACATCGAGTGGAAGAGGGACAACCTTATCTCGCTATCCTACAAAGTGGGCGACCGCACCTACTCGGAGGAATGGGTGAAGCTGAGCACCGAATATTCACCGCATTTGGAAGGTACCTTCCGCAAAGAAGCTGTGGACCCGGCCAAGAAAGATTTATAATCTCCCCCCCAGAAAGCACAAAAAAATTCTCCCCGACGAAAACAAAATTTCATTGGGGAGAATTATCTTTATATACCTGATAAACAAGGTGTTTACTTGCGAGAATATTTGTAATCCTTCAACATCTCCTGCAAGCGTTTGCGAGCAAAAAAGATGCGACTTTTTACCGTACCGATAGGCAAGCCCAAAGTTTGTGCAATCTCTTCGTACTTGTAGCCCGCCACGTGCATCGAAAACGGAACTTTGTACTCGTCGTTGAAACTGTTGATGGCTTTGTTTATCTCCATTATGGAATAAGCACCTTCGGGCGTATCCAACCCCGAATCTTGCGGAGCGTTGATGTAGTAAAGATTGTCCGTTTGGTCGATAATAGTCTGACTACGAACCATATGCCGATAGTTGTTCACAAAAATATTGTGCATAATGGTAAAAATCCATCCCTTGAAGTTTACGTTTTCGTAGTACTTTTCTTTGTTATCCAACGCACGCAAGGTTGTTTCCTGCAAAAGGTCTTTCGCATCGTCGCGATTGGACGTGAGCGAGAGGGCAAAATTCATCATATTGCTTTGCAATTCGAGCAATCTGCTCTCGAAACCTTTTAACACCGATTTTGTAGCCATAAGCCTATATATTTTTGTGTAAACAAATTCTTTTAATTTATGTGGATAGTACATCTCTCCGCTTAGGAAGGAGGGGACAAATGCTAACTCCACTTTGCAAAGATAGGGTTTTGTTTACCCCTCGCAAAAGTATTCGGTCAAAATTGTTCGATGAAACATCAATATTTCTGCAAAAAACAACGTAACACACTGTTTTTCAAGCATATTTATCTCACACAAAAAACCAAGTTATACAATATAGATTATTTTTATTACATTCCGAAATGTGCTTACACCGGCTTTTCTCAATCTGCAAATACTTCCAATTTATGTGCACCTACGTCCGATGACAGGTTACGGATACGCCACTCGTTGGGTAGCAGACTATTTACTCGGTTGCCCAAGTTTTTTACGATTCCGATAGGTGTTTCTTGGTAAGTGAGCAGTACGTAGCCTTTGGGTGCATCCGGCAGGGTAAAATTCTCCTTACGTAAGTAGCTGATGGCTTGCTCGCGAGTGAGCGAAACGGTGGTAAATGCCTCAATATTAAGTCGGTTACTCAATGCCAAAGCGTGTTCCGGTACAAAATCCTTGCCTTTTTGTTCGCCTAACGGAATGCCGGCATTTAGGATTTTCACCCCTTCCAGATGCTCCAATATTTGCTGCACCGATGGCGGATAGGCTCTCCATTTACCGCCAACTTCTTCAAATTTAAGTAATTCGTAATCAGATAAATAGTCCCTTACACCGGAAGGTGCGATTTGTGGTTTGGTTTTGGATTTTCTTTTGACGGACGGAGAAGTAGCATCGGCCGTTTTTCGGAGCAATGCCATAAAAAAGCCTTCGCCCTGTGTGCTGTGTGGCATAAAGCGGTAACAAGGTAATTCGTCGGACAGGGTAATGATGCCCCAGTCCGGATGGGTTTGCACGGGTACTACCTCTGCTCCCAGTTCAGTGGCAATCCACTGTACGTTGTCTTCGTTTTCGCAGCGGTTGTAGGTGCAAGTGCTGTAAATAAGCCAGCCATCTTGTTTCAAAGCTCCCCACACATCCCGCAGAATGCGACGTTGCCGCTCGCTGCAGAGTTGCACGTTGTTTTCCGACCACTCGCCGATGGCATTCGGGTCCTTGCGAAACATACCTTCTCCCGAACAGGGAGCATCTACCAAAATCACATCAAATATTCCGCCCAAACGACCGAATACGGCAGGGTCGGAATTGGTTACGATGGTGTTTTCAAATCCGCTTTTCAGCACATTTTCCAGCAAAATATTGGCACGCGAGGAAATCACCTCGTTGCACACCACCACGCTCTGAGCATCTACCAGCGATGCCACGTGGGTAGATTTTCCGCCGGGTGCGGCACAAAGGTCGAGTACCTGCACCTCCCCCGAAATGTGTTGCCGAAAGGCCTGCTCGATGAACATAGACGATGCTTCCTGCACGTAATATATTCCTGCGTGAAACAGAGGGTCGAACGTGAATGACGGACGTTGCGGCAGATAGTAGCCCAAGTTGCTCCAAGGAACAGGGCGAAGTGCATCGGCAAGATTTTTCGCTTTGGCTTTTATGGGATTAAG
>JBHBVA010000162.1:0-3079 GCA_041793355.1 Bacteroidota bacterium
CTTTGTTTTATGGGCTATTTTCGGAGGAGAACATCGATTTGTGCAAGGTTTGCTGGCTGCCGTTACGGTGCTGGTCATTGCCTGCCCGTGTGCATTGGGATTGGCGACGCCTACGGCTATTATGGTTGGCATTGGAAAAGGTGCGGAAAACGGAATTTTAATAAAAGATGCAGAAAGTTTGGAGCTTTCCAAAAAGATAAACGCCATCATTCTTGACAAAACGGGAACTATCACCGAAGGGAAGCCAAAAGTTACTGACATAGAATGGCTTACAGAAGAAAACAACGTCAAAAATATTTTGCTATCCATCGAAAAACAGTCGGAACATCCGTTAGCGGAAGCCGTTGTAAATCATTTGTCAGAAGTTTCAAGTGTTTCGCTATCTACCTTTGAAAGTGTTACGGGCAAAGGTGTAAAAGCCGTTTTTGACGGACAAACTTATTTCGTAGGAAATACGAAATTACTATCCGAAAACAACATCGTTCCAACTGAAATTCTGCAACAAAAAGCCCAACAATGGACAACAGAAGCCAAAACTGTCATTTGGTTTTCTGACAGCCAAAAAGTGCTTGCCGTAATTGCCATTTCCGATACAATAAAAGCGACTTCTGTGGCTACCATAAGCGAACTGCAAGCAATGGATATTGAGATTTATATGCTTACGGGAGACAACCCAAAAACCGCCCAATCGGTTGCTCATCAGTCTGGAATCAAGCATTTCCGTGCAGAAATGTTACCGCAAGACAAAGCCGATTTTGTTAAACAATTGCAGCAAAACGGGAAAATTGTGGCGATGGTGGGCGATGGCATCAATGATAGCACCGCTCTTGCCACTGCCGATGTAAGTATTGCAATGGGAAAAGGTTCAGATATTGCGATGGACGTGGCGAAAATGACCATTATTTCGTCCGATTTACTAAAAATACCTCAAGCAATACGTTTGTCAAAACAAACGGTTGCCACCATACGACAGAATTTGTTTTGGGCATTCATTTACAATGTGATAGGCATTCCCATCGCAGCAGGAATTTTGTATCCTTTCAACGGCTTTTTACTCAATCCGATGCTTGCCGGTGCCGCAATGGCAATGAGTAGTGTCAGTGTGGTGACAAACAGTTTGCTGCTAAAATGGCGGAAGTGAGAACAATAGAAATTGGCAGAGGTTATTCCTCTGCCAACAATTTCACTGCGTCTACATATTCGGCTATACTTTTTGCGACCTTTTTTGCTTCACGCATAGCCAGCACCACCGTTTGCGGAGTATGCACCACATCACCGGCGGCAAAAATACCGTTACGAGTAGTCATTCCGTAAGGCTGCTCTTTGGTAATAACGTATCCACCCTCGCCTACTTCAATACCCGAAGTTGTGGAAACAATCCGGTCGGCCGGTTGTGAACCGATGGCTATCAGCACCTTATCAAATGGGAGAAGAGCTTCCGAACCATCAGCTAAGTCGGCACGAATAGCGGTAACCTTACCACCCTCGCCTAAAAACTCCTTGGATTTGGTTTCAAACATAAATTCTACACCTTCCTCTAAAGCCTCTTCATATTCACTTTTCAGGGCAGGCATCACCTCTGCCGTGCGACGATATACAATAGTTACCTTTCCACCCAAACGAACAGCTGTACGAGCAGCATCCATAGCCACATTTCCTGCTCCTACCACCGCAATGCGGTCGCCGGCACGCATCGGAATATCTTCTGCGGGGATATTGCCCTGTTGTGCCAAACTAACTTGCTCCAAGAAAAAAGAGGCCTGCATCACACCATTTAAATCTGCACCGGGGATATTCATCGTTTTTGCCGACGATGTTCCTGTTCCGATAAAGATGGCATCAAATCCTTGCTCAAAAATTTGGTCAACCGTAATTGTTTCGCCCACAAAGCAATTGGTGTTGAATATCACACCCAAGGCTTCTATTTTTGCGACCTCACGACGCACAATATTTCGAGGTAACCGATATTCCGGGATACCATACATCAATACTCCACCGGCCTCTCTCAAACCCTCAAACACAACTACGTTGAATCCCGATTTAGCCAGGTCGCTCGCAACACTCAGTCCGGCAGGACCTGAACCTATCACTGCAACTTTACCTCGAGTTTTGGGCTTCAGCCTCTCCTTGATGAGTTTCATATCGCTATCGAAATCGGCAATGAAACGCTCCAATAAGCCCACCTTGATAGGTTTATGTTTTCGGTTCAGGATGCAATGCCCTTCGCATTGCTTTTCGTGCGGACATACCCGACCACACACCGCCGGGAGGCTACTTTTTTCGTTAATAATCTGCATGGCACCGCCAACATTCCCCATGGACAACTGTTGTAAAAAACCGGGAATATCATGCTCAATGGGGCAACCTTGTACACATAGTGGGTTGCGACAATTAAGACAGCGTTTTGCCTCATCAATGGCCTCTTGAATGCTGAGGCTCTGTTTCAGTTCAGCAAATGGATTAGTATTCATTTCTATATCTATCGCTTTTATCATTTTGTAGGCGAACCTTTACAAAAAAGAGTGTTCCGCCACTTTTGCAACCGACAAAGATACGCTTTTTTCAAAAAAGAGAAAGTATCTTGCAAAATATCCATTACTTCGTATTAGTTGTCAAACTTTTTTAGCCCACTCATCGAAGCAACAGTTGCATAAACTCGTCCGCACGACGAAGCTCCAAACACCCGAAAGCGGCATCACTTTCCGTGAACAGGCGAACATCATCGGGAGCCATCCCCTTTCGGTAGATAACAAAAGGCACGGGTGCAGCTGTGTGGTATTGCAGAAGGCAAGGAGTAGGATGGTCGGGTAAAAGAGCAATCGTTACAGGCTCGTTCCACGCTTGCACCTCATCCAAAAGCGGACGTACAATGCGGTGGTCAAGATACTCCAATGTTTTGATTTTCAGGTAAATATTCCCCTCGTGTGCGGCCTCATCGCTTGCCTCGATGTGCAGAAACACAAAATCCTGCATACGCAAGGCTTGCAAAGCCGCATCCAACTTGGCTTCGTAATTGGTCGTGTGTGTCCCCGTTGCCCCTTGTACGCAAGGCACAGACAAGCCCGCACATTTGCCAATA
>JBHBVA010000163.1:0-5662 GCA_041793355.1 Bacteroidota bacterium
AAACCACACATAAAGGACTTTGCCTTCGGCACCCTCCACCGGCACGGGAACACCCCAGTCGAGGTCGCGACTCACGGCACGAGGCTGCAAGCCCATATCCAACCACGATTTGCACTGTCCATACACGTTCGATTTCCATTCCTTGTGGTCTTCTAAAATCCACTGACGCAACCACTCCTCGTGCTTGTCCAGCGGCAAATACCAGTGGGTGGTAGGCTTCATCACGGGCACCGTACCCGATACTGTAGAGCGAGGATTTTTCAAATCGGTGGGGCTTAGGCTTGTGCCGCAGGATTCGCACTGGTCGCCATAGGCATTGGGGTTTTGGCAGTGCGGACATTCGCCTATGATGTAGCGGTCGGCAAGAAACATTTTTGCCTCCTCGTCGTAATATTGTTCGGTGGTTTTTTCTTCAAACTCGCCTTTGTCGTACAGTGTGCGGAAAAACTCCGATGCCGTTTGCTTATGCACTTGCGAACTGGTTCGCGAGTAGATGTCGAACGAAATACCAAAGTCGGCAAACGCCTGCTTGATGATGGTATGGTACTTGTCCACCACATCTTGCGGAGTAACCCCCTCTTTGCGGGCACGGATGGTGATAGGCACACCGTGTTCGTCCGAACCGCCAATGTGCAACACCTCGCGACCCTTTAGTCGCTGATACCGTGTGTAAATATCGGCAGGGATGTAAACGCCTGCCATGTGCCCGATGTGTACGGGTCCGTTAGCATAAGGCAATGCGGAGGTAACCAACACTCGTTTGTAGTTTTTCTTCATCTTCGGATGTATTTTGTACTTTTTAGTTTTCGGGGTACAAAGGTAACGATTTCTGCCGAAAGGGCAACCCCTTACCTGCGGGATGAAGTTTGCCCCTCCCCCCTACGCCACCACATTCCCCTCTTCGTCGATGAGGAGGACCTCCAATGAGGTGGCAGGCGAAAGCAGAGGGCTACAAGTGCGAACGCAGGCCTCTATTACCAAGCGAAAGAAGGCATCGGCACGACTGGGGGCAATATCCCAAAGCTGTCGGGCGAGGTTGATGCTGTCTATCTGTTGCAGACGAGAGTCGTCCCATCCTGCCTCTGTGGCAAGCGAGCGTAAAAAGGGACGGTTCATCACCACTTTTTTGCTGTGTGTGTCGAGGTTGCCTTCGGCCAATTTCACCGCTTTACCCAGCATTATGCCCATCGAGATATGCGTAAATCCTAATTCGGAGGCAGTTTTAATGGTTTCGCCGATGAAATTTCCATAGTGAACAAAGGCTTGCGACGGCAAATGGGGATACTTCGCCTTTACAAAACGTTCGCTTTTGGCACCCGAATTGATAACCACGTGCGTATTGCTGAGGGCTTTTGCTACTTGCATTTCGCGACGGATAGCCGCCACAAAGGCTTCCGACGAAAAGGGTTTGACGATACCCGATGTACCAATGATGGAGATGCCTCCCACAATGCCTATTTTGGGATTGAACGTTTTTGACGCAAGCTGTTCTCCTTGCGGAACGGAGATGGTTACATCTACTCCCGTTTTTAGTCCGTTGGGGAGCGTTTCGGGATGGTGCCGCATCACCTTGAATATCTCCCGCTTCATCATCTGCCGAGGCGTTGCGTTGATGGCGGGTTCGCCTATGGCAATATCCAATCCGGGTAACGTAACAGTGCCTACTCCTTTGCCTTGCAGAAATCGCACGCCCTTATGCTGTTCGTTTAGCTTTACGGTGGACACTATTTCGTGTCCGTGTATCACGTCGGGGTCGTCGCCAGCATCTTTCACCACGCAGGCAGAAGCCTCGCCGGAAGCGGTTTCTACCCACGCAACGGGTAAATGTACCCACTCGCCGTTGGGCAGAGTGATGCTTACCTCTTGGGGGTGATAACCCGACAGCAAAGCTGTGAGGGCTGCTTTGGTGGCAGCTGTGGCACACGAGCCGGTGGTGTAACCCGTTCGTAATGCAAAAAAGTCGGGCAATAGTTTTTCTATTGTTTTGCGAAGTCCGTGTTCGCCATATACCGATACAAAATGTTGGGCCAAAGGCGGACGTTTTACTACCAACGTGGGGATGTTCAGCGAACGGGCGGCGGCTACCTTTTCGTTAAATCCTCCCGAACCGCCACTCTCTTTGGTAATGATGGCAGCCGGACGGAGGTTGCGGAAGAGTTCCGTTTCATCGTCATCGGGGTTGTAATAGAGGAGGTTGTCGAGCGGAAATCCGTGCCGGTGGGCAATCTCTCGCGACTCTTCCCGGTCGAGGATGCGAAACCGTGTGGGGTGTTGCTGCCAATAGCCTTTCAGTTTCACAATGGTGTTGGTTCCCGTGAGGGCAAGCAAGTTGGGGATATTATTGGCAAGCAGATAGTCCACCGCATCTTGATAGCTGTCGCACCATATTAAGTTTTCGTCCTGCTGAGGATAACTTCGCTCCAAGCGGATAACAGGAATATCGAGTTGCAACGATACTTTTGCCACAGTATGGTGAAGCAGTTCGGCAAACGGGTGAGCCGCATCCACCATCAAACGGATTTGATGTTCGGTGCAAAACTGTGCCATCGTTTGTTCGTCGAAACCTCCGGACAGTCGTGTGCCGTGTGCGAATGAAATTTCTTGCTGACTACCCTTAGTGGAGTAGAAAAAAGGTTTGGCGGCTTCGTCGCACACTTTGGCGGCTAACCGTCCTTCGGTGGTACCTCCTAATATCAATATCATAATGTTATATGGTTTGTTAAAAACGAAAGCAACTCCCCTATCGAATGTGCCGTATGGGTATGATTGCCATAATGGATAAGCACTTCGGTGCCTTCGTTTTTGTCCGTTACGTGTATGTGTATGGGGTTGTTTTCGTTGTGGGTGGGGGCAATACCGTGTCGGAGCAATGCTTTACGCACCATTGCACAGCACAGTGTGGCACCACCCGAAAGGTGCACTTGTGTATGGCATTGATTTTGAATGCGAAACAGTCCGGCTGTTTCATCAAATACGATGCCTTTTCGGGCAAAAAAACGGCTTAATTTTCCCTCCAAAGCGAGGTCTTCGGGTGTGCCGATATGAATGTGAGCATCGGAACTTACCAACCAAATTTTATCGGCTATTTGCAAAGCCAATTCCAAATCGTGAGTGGACAGAAATATTGTTTTGTTTGCCTGTCGCGAGATGCGGTGCAGCAACTGCATCATTTCCACCTTGCTGGGAAAGTCTAAAAAGGCTGTCGGTTCATCTAACAAAATGATGGGGGTTTGCTGTGCCAGAGCTTTGGCAATCATCACTTTCTGACGCTCGCCATCACTTAGCGTATCTACATCTCGCTGTGCAAGATGCTCTATCTGCACCAAGCCTATTGCTTCATCTATCACTGCTTTGTCATCTGCCGACAGGCGACCCCAAAAATCGGTGTAGGGGCTACGACCAATGCTTATCATCTGATAGGCGGTCATATTACGTATGGTAGTACGCTCGGTAAGCACCACACTTACAAGTTGGGACAATTCTCGCTCGGTGTATTCGCCCAACGGGCGACCACATATCCGCACCTCGCCCTGCAACGGTGGCTGAAATGCCGACAGTGTACGCAACAAAGTGGATTTACCTATACCGTTGGCTCCCAGCAAACAGGTGAGTTCGCCACTGTAAATGGTGGCATCGATACCCTGTGCCACCACCTTTGTATGGTGCTTGGACAGGTGATAGCCGGTGGAAAGACCGCATAGTTGTATGGTTGGTTGCTGCATAGTTGCGATAGCTGAACTTTTATTGAAAAAACTATGCCGGTTGCGATGCCTTTTCGCCCGGAAAGTATTTGGCTACAAGTGCTTCCGCACAATTTTCACCATCCATCGCTGCCGAAACAATTCCCCCGGCGTATCCTGCCCCTTCGCCACAGGGGTAAAGACCTGCCACGTGCGGGTGTTCAAAGGTTTCGCGGTTGCGAATTACCCGCACGGGCGACGAGGTGCGACTTTCCACAGCGTGCAGCAGAGCGTCGTTGGTAAGGTAGCCTTTCATTTTTTTCCCTACCTGCAAAAATGCCTCCCGCAAGCGTTCGCCGATGAAAGGGGGCAACCATTCGTGCAAGGGGGAGGATACTAACCCCAACGAATAGGAACTGCTCGGCAAGTCGGTACTCTGTTTTTTGTTCACGAAATCGCACATCCGCTGCACGGGTGCCATTTGAGTTTTGCCGGCTTTTATCCACGCCAGATGCTCCAAATCTTCTTGAAACTTCAGCAACGACAATGCTCCGTAATGTTCGTATTCGGGAAAATCGCCGGGATTGATTTGCACCACCACCCCGGAGTTGGACCATTTCGACCCCCGATTGGCGGGCGACATACCGTTCACCACAAACTGCTCATGGGCACTTGCTGCCGGCACTATAAACCCACCGGGACACATACAAAAGGAATACACTCCACGCTCTTGTGCCTGCACCACAAAGCTGTATTCGGCGGCAGGCAGATAGTCGCCACGTCCTTCGGGGTTGTGGTATTGTATTTGGTCTATCAAATGCGATGGGTGTTCGATGCGTACCCCCATTGCCAATCCCTTGGCCTCGATGGCTACTTGCTGACGATGCAACATATAATACACGTCGCGTGCCGAATGCCCTGTGGCCAAAATCACGGGTCCCGAAAACGTACGTCCGTCTTGCACCCGCACACCCTGCACCTGGTTGTGGGCAAGCAAAAGTTCGTCCACCCGTGTGTTGAAGTGCACCTCGCCCCCACTCTGCCGGATTTGTTCACGCATATTTTTCACAATCATCGGCAACTTGTTGGTACCGATATGCGGATGAGCATCTACTAAAATGGATTCGGAAGCTCCGTGCTGGCAAAACACGTTCAACACCTTTGCCACACTACCTCGTTTTTTGCTGCGTGTGTATAGTTTTCCATCCGAAAACGTACCGGCTCCCCCTTCGCCAAAACAGTAGTTACTTTCGGGATTGATTCGCTGCTCCTTTTTAATAAGCGTTAGGTCCCTCATTCGTTCGGTAACTTCCTTTCCCCTTTCCAACAAAATGGGGCGTATGCCCAGCTCTATCAACCGCAAAGAGGCGAACAAGCCTGCGGGTCCGGCCCCCACCACTATTACCTGCGGTTTCTGCTCCACATTCGGATAGTGTGTACGGACGTATGTCGAGGTTTGTGCAGGAGGGTTTTGGTCGATATACAAACGGAGTGTCAAGTTTATCCACACCTGTTTTTGGCGTGCGTCAATAGAACGCTTCAGGATGCGAATGCCTTGAATGCGACTTTCGTCTATCCTTTCGGCGGAAGCCACCTTTCGGCGAATATTTTCCTCGCTGTGTGCTTCGCGAGGGGTGAGTTTTATATCTATTTCTTTTTGCATAATTCTTTTTCGGAATCTATCTTTCACAAACAATAATTGGCCTTACCAAGCATCGGCTTTTTCACAAACAATAATTGGCACTACCAAGCATCGGCTTTTTCACAAACAATAATTGGCCTTACCGAGCATCGGCTTTTTCACAAATAATAATTGGCCTTACCGAGCATCGGCCTTTTCACAAACAATAATTAGCCTTACCAAGCATCGGCCTTTTCACAAACAATAATTGGCTCGCTGAACGTCGGGGAAGCTTTTCACAAACAATAATTGGCTCGCTGAACGTCGGGGAGCTTTTTCACAAACAATAATTGGCTCGCTG